>JAFSBS010000145.1 GCA_017437165.1 Clostridia bacterium | reverse complement strand
ATAGGATAATAACAGATATATCGAAACTTGTCAATAGAAAAATCACAATATATTGTGGTCAAAATCAACTTTTTTTAGTTCAAAATCACAATATATTGTTTTTTATATACAATATGCACATATATCATCATTTTATTTTGGTCATTTTACGACAAATTCCGCAATTTTAAATTTTTATGAAAAAAGCTGAACACAATATATTGTGTTCAGCCACCGATTTTGTCTATTACATTCACAATATCATCATATATGACAATATCTGCTTTTTCATCAAAAGAAGTCTCACTTTTGTTAATAAGAGCTATTTTTTCACCACCAAAGAACTTTATAAAAGATGCCGCAGGATACACCGCGAGCGATGTCCCTATTATAATTAGCAAATCTGCACACTGAATAGCATTTACTGCACCTTGCACTGTTTTATCATCAAGTCCTTCTTCGTAAAGCACAACATCAGGTTTTACAATACCACCACATTTTTTGCAATACGGAATATCTTTGCTCTCCAAAATATATTTCTCATCATAAAACTCACTACATCTTATACAGTAATTTCTTTTAACACTACCGTGTATTTCAAAAACCTGTTTATTTCCCGCCATAGTATGAAGCGAATCTATATTTTGTGTAACAATTCTTACATCTTTACCACATTTTTCCAAATCGGCAAAAAACAAATGTGCTTTATTTGGTTTTGCATTTTCATAAATCATTTTTGATTTATAAAATTTGTAAAATAATTTTGTGTTATTCACAAAAAATGTGTGTGAAATCATTTCTTCAGGTGAATATTTATAATCTCCCTTTTCATTATATAAACCACTTTCAGACCTGAAATCAGGTATTCCTGAAGGACAACTTATTCCCGCACCCGTAAACACACAAATTTTGTTTGCTTTTTCAATTTCTTTTTTTAATTCGAAAACTTTCTCCAAAATATCCCCTCTATACTATTATATATACTGACCGCACAGCGAATTAAATTCCGCGAATTTCAGCGCTTGGCACATACTTTTTTACTGCTTCAAGCATTTTTTCCATATTTTCTTTTGAAACGCCTTCTACATTACAATCAATCAAATTTCCCGAATCAACAAAATTCTGAATAAAATAATTTTCCACACCCGATATCCATTTACCAATATTTTCTATATCCATAATAGTATGGAAATTTTTAGTTACAGTTGTTCGGAATTCAAAAGGTACTTTACCTTTTTTCAGAACTGCTATACTTTTTTCTATTGCATTTATATCGAAGTTATTCATACCGATTGTTTCAGGGTATTTTTCTTTACAATTTTTTATATCCATTGCAACATAATCGCACAAACCATTTTCTATAATGCTTTCAAGTTTTTCAGGAAAACTTCCGTTTGTGTCAAGTTTTATTGCGTAATCCAATTCCCTTACTTTTCTTAAAAATTCTTCAATATCGCCTTGCAATAACGGTTCGCCACCGGTTATTGCAATACCGTCTAAAATACCCTGTCGTTTTTTTAAATGTTCAAAAACTTCTCTTTCAGGGATAATTTCATTATCCATTTTTGTAACAAGTCCTGCATTATGACAAAACGGGCATCTGAAATTGCATCCACCCGTAAATACTGTGCACGCAGTTTTACCGGGAAAATCAAGCAAAGTAAGTTTTTGAAAACCCTTGATTAACAATTTTTTTCATTCCTTTTGTTTAAATTTTGTTAAATTTATTCAATTATATATCTTAATAACACCGTAGTCAACTGAAAAACATTGGTTTTATCAAGATATTAGCATATTTAGTGAATTAGCACAATAAATATACTTTATTTTGTATCTTTACATTTTGAAAAAAGTATGTTATAATGCAGTAGTAAAAAAATAACATTTTGGAGGAATTGTTATGAAAACTCGTAAAATTCTTGCTCTTGTAATGGCTATTGCACTTCTTGCTGTTTCAATGAGCGTAGTAGCATCTGCTGCTGATGGTGATTACACACTTTATGTACACCCAAACAAAAAAATGTACACAGACGTTGAATGCTTTGACCCAACAGGTCTTGTAATTACTGATGCTGCTGGTACACAGTATGCTTATGAAACTGATTATCAGTATTTCACATTCAGTGTTGAATTAGATGAACCACTTACTATTTATATGACAGAAGTTGAAATCTTCTATAAAGGTGATTCTGCTGGTTTCTTCCAGATTACAGTTGACCATGCCGGTGGCGAAATCACACCTGTAAACAACCATTCACATGGTCAGATTTGCGCAGGTTGTGGTGTAATCTGTAAAAATGAGGACCACGATGTTCCTTATTGGGTTCCAAACGGAAATGCAGGTCTTTTGACTTCAGAGACAGAAACAGGTACTTGCTCAATTTGTGGCGATACAGTTTCTCAATACATTCCCGGTACTGCTACATATCCAACAGTTTTTGCAACTTCAGAAATTCTCGTGTCACTTCTTTCACTTGTTTCTATGATTGTTGAAGCATTCGCTTTAATTTAATTGGCGGAGGTTTTAAACTATGAAAACTAAAAGATTATTAGCAACAGTTCTTTCTGTTGTAATGCTTCTTTCAGTATTTTCAGTAATTTCTCTCGCTGCAGGTCCTTACACCTTTACATTAACTCACGGACCTGACAAAATTGAGTATTACGATAATGAAAGATTCGACCCTTCAGGAATAGTAGTTGAAATTAAAGATTCAACCGGTGCAACAGTTGAAACCGTTTACTATTCAGCTTCACTTAACAACCGTTTTAAATTCTCTGTTGACCTTTCAAAGAAAATCACAGTAGATGTTACTGAAGTTGAAGTTAAACTTGATGGAGCAGTAGTTGCAAACATTCCTGTTACTGTTAATCACAAATACGAAGAAAATACAAGCCTTGGTAGCACAACACACGGAACAAAATGTTTCGGTTGCGGTTATGTTGATCCTGATTCAATGGAAAGCCATACATACGATGATACTGCATGGACTCCTAACAATGACGGCACATTCGTAAGAGACAATACCGAATCAAATTTCTGCTTAAAATGTAACCATGAAATCAAAAGAGAAATCGATGGTTCTGCTGGTTACGACATTGAATTTGCAGAATATCAGTTCCTCCGTGATATAATGGTTTATATTGACCTTCTTCTTGATGCTATCTTTGGTGCTATAAAAAGATAACTAACAAACCACCAATTGAAATTTCAATTGGTGGTTTTAAATTCTAAAAAATGGGTGATAGTTTTTGCTATCACCCATTTTTTCTTATTCACATAGCTCTCTTAATACCTTCAGTAACAACATTATACTCTTTTTCTAAGCTTATATAGATTTTCTTCGCTTCTGTTATATTACCTTTTTTTAGTTCATCCACTAAAGGTGTAATTATTGAAAAAAGTGGTTTTGCACTCATATTACCAAAATTACCTTTTAAAGTGTGTGCTACTGCAAATGCTTCGTTAACATTACCTTCTGTCAAAGCTTTTTGCAACGGTTCAATAACTTTCATTATTGCCATTTCTTTAAGAAACTGCTCAAATAATTCCGTCGCACCTGAAAATCTGCCAATCGCTTCATCGTAATCTATTCCGACTGACATTAAAATTTCTCTGTTCATAAATACCCTTTTCCCCTATAATAAGTCGAACTTTAAATCCATAAAGTCCGACTTAAAATCAATCTTTTGACATATTCTGATATTCTTTAACCATTTTTCTGAAACGCTCGTTATAATCAATAACATTCTTAACACGGCGTTCTATAATTTCCGCAACAAATGGTTTAGTAATATAATCGTTAACGCCCATCTGAAGCATATCAACCTGAAGACCTTCATCGTTTTCGCTTGAAATAACAACTACAGGAATATCGGCTATGTCATCATCGGCATTTTTACGCTCAAGGAACTCTCTGCCGTCCATAACAGGCATAACCATATCAAGCAACACAACTGCTACTTCATTTTTATATTCATTCAGCTGATTAAGTCCTTCGAGACCATTTTTGGTAAGAATAACCTCATAACTATCAGAAAAAATATCTTTAATAATTCTACTACTGAGTTCAGAATCATCAACAACAAGAAGTTTTTTAGGCTTGTTTTTATCGCCATTCATAACCTTCTTTAATTTTCTGAGTTCACTTTCAACTTCTTTTTGCATTGTAATATCAGCGAGATTAGCAATAAATATTGATTTTTCCCCGCCAATCTTACCAATAAATTGAAGTTTCATTGAAACCCAAAGTGCTTTTCCCTGTTGTACTCTACGTTGATACTGACACTCTATAAACTCATCGTTGTTAACCGCATTTTTGAAAGCATCAAGAACGTCATTTTTATATTCATAAAAAATGTAGTCCAACGGGTTACCTTCTGAAACACCATCAGCACCAAACAAAACTTTATAAGCATTATTGGTTCTGAGATATGTAAATTTATTACCATCAAATTCACAGATAGCACTTGCCTGTACAGAGTTTGAGAAAAGAATTTCCATTTCCGGTGCAGATGACCACAATTTATCCATTGTAAGAACACCGGTTGCATCTACAATTTTTGAAACTGTTTTCTCTTTATTTTCTTTAGCAAGTTTTTCATATTCATCAATTGGCATAGGTCTTGCAAAGTAGAATCCTTGTACATATTCACAACCAACACTGCCAAGGAAGTTAACCTGTTCTGCTTTTTCAACACCTTCTGCTACTGCAGGCATACCGAGCCATTTAGCCATACGAACAACAGATGCAATAATATTTTCGCTTCTGCCATCGTTACCGCTACTGTCAAAGAAGCGCATATCAATCTTAAGAACGTCAACTTCAACTTCCTTTAGAATACTGAGTGAAGAATACCCGCTACCGAAGTCATCCATCATTACTGTAAAACCATTCTCTTTAAGACCGGAAACCACTTGTTTCATAACTTGAGGGTTGTCCATATAAGCGGTTTCAGTAAGTTCTAACTGGAATAATTCGTGAGGAACATTATATTTATCAACAAGACCAATAATAAAGTCCACAATACCCGGATTATATAAATCAACTCGTGAAATATTAACTGAAATCGGATTTGGTTTAAGACCTTCATCAATCCATTTTCTTAAATATTTACAGATAACTTCCCATACATAATGGTCAAGTCTTTCAATAAAACCATTTTTTTCAAACACAGGGATAAACAGACCCGGTGAAATCATACCTTTTTCAGGATGCATCCATCTTACAAGTGCTTCGGCACCTGCAGGTGCGTTTGTTTCAAGAGAATATTTAGGTTGTAAATAAACAATGAATTGTTCATCCTGCAACGCTTGTACCATTTCGTTTACAATCTCTTGTTCTTTTTCGAGTCTTGCGCTCATTTCAGGTTTGAATACACCAACTGTATCAATATAATTACCTTTACAGGTTTTTGCGGCAAGTGTTGCCCTATCGAGCATAACATTGGGGGATAATGTCAAGTCGTCAAGGAAATACACACCAAAATTAGGAACAATATCAAAATTCCTGTTATAACCTTTAATAATTTCTACGTGTTTCTCAATAAGATCGAACACTTCTTCTTCACTTTCATATTCACCACAAAGAGCAAATACATCAGCTTCAATTCGACCATAAGTAAGATTATTACGCTGATTTGCAAGATTTTCAAGTCCCATAGCAATATACTTGATAAATCTGTCACCCTCATTCACACCATAAAAAGAGTTAACCAGCTGGAAACGATCAATATCAAAACGAATAAACGCAAATTTCTTGTCGCGGTTATTGTCAAGCATAATTCTTGTCTTTTTTAAGAATTTGTCCTTATTAAAAATACCTGTAAGGGTGTCATACTCGGCTATATACTTTAATTTTTTGAAAGCAAAAAATTCTGTACGCATAATAGCATTCTGAACTCTTAATTTTACAATATCGGCATTATAAGGTTTAACTATAAAGTCCCAGGCACCTTCTGCCAATACTTTAACCTGAGTATCTTCCCCTGAATCACTTGTTGTTACAATTACAGGAATTTTTAAACCATGTTCATTTATCTTGTTTAAAAATCCGTAACCATCTAATACAGGCATATAAATATCGACAATAACGCATTTAACTTCCTGCTCATGTCTTGCGAGGAAATCAAAACCTTCTTGTCCGTCCTTTGCTTCGACAACATAGTAGTCGTTCGAGAGAATAGTCTTTAATATTTCTCGGTCAACCCTATCATCATCAATAACAAGGACTACATCTTTGTCAGCCACAAAAAAGCCCCCTAATTTTTTTAGAAAAAACGTCATGACGTAATGACACATCTTCTTATAATAACATTATAACACTTTTAAATAAAAATTCAACAATATTACAAAAAAAATTGTCATTGTTTATAAAAATAGTATAAATCAACAAAAAAGTGTTGTTTTTTCTATGTTATTTTTCCTTTATATAATTATAAAAAAGAATATTGGATTGACAAAATCTTGCCAATCCAATAAAAATATTATTTGATATAATCTGAAAGTGTTTTATAGAGAACTGTTGGTTCAATAGGTTTTGAAAGATGCTCGTTCATACCAGATTCTTTTGAAAGACTCTTATCTTCTGCGAATGCATTAGCAGTCATAGCAATAATCGGTACAGATTTTGCATCCTGACGATTTAAACCTCTTATTTTAGTAGCAGCTTCAAGTCCGTCCATAACGGGCATTCTGATATCCATAAGGACTGCTGCATATTCATTTTCTTGTGAGGAAAAGAATTTTTCAACACCTATTTTTCCGTTTTCTGCTGTTTCAACTGTCATACCAACTTTTTCTAAAAGTCTTGTAGCAACAAGTGTATTAAGCGGATGGTCTTCACAAAGTAACACTTTTTTACCTTCAAAAATATTCTTGACATCATCTGCCTCTTTGGTAAGATTCTGCTTATCATTTATCTGTTTGCAGTTTCTTACAAATTCAATTGTAAATACCGTACCTATTCCGATAGTACTCTCTACAGAAATACTACCGCCCATTTTTTCAACAATACTTTTTGCAATAGCAAGACCAAGACCGGTACCCTGACGAGCATTGACAAGACTGTTCTGTTCCTGTGCAAATGGTTCAAAAATACGTTCGAGAAAACTCTCACTCATACCACAACCGGTATCAGATATTTTTGAAATAACTTTAACCGTGTTATTACTTAGTATTTCGCTTTTTATTTCCCACTCAACTTTGCCACCTGATTCTGTAAATTTCACTGCATTGTTAAGAATATTTATATAAACCTGTTGCGCTCGGAGTTTATCTAAATAAACCCATTGTGGTGCTTCGCCGAGTTGGATAATATTGAACTCAACATTTTTACGCTCAGCCAATGGTTTTATAACAACTTCTATAGAACGAATCATTTCAGTAAATTCTTCGTACTTGTTGTAAATATCCATTTTCCCCTGCTCGATACGGCTCATATCAAGAATATCATTAATAAGACCTAAAAGATAGTTACCTGAAGCATTTATATCTTTAAAATATGAAACAACGCTTTCTTCAGTTGTTGCTTCTTCACCGAGTCGTGACATACCAAGAATAGCATTCATAGGTGTTCTTATTTCGTGACTCATTCTTGATAAGAAGTCTGTTTTTGATTTGTTTGCCATAACCGCAGCTTCCAACGCTTTTGCAAGTTCCTCTGAACGCTTTATTTCTTGTTGATAAATATCTGTAATATCTGTTACTAACAAAAGTATTTTTGTTTTTGCTTTATCGAACCATGTATAAGTAAATAATTTGCGTCCTTTTTGCTCGTTTATATTTATATTGAACGGATACGCAAATTCATTTTTTTCTTTAAGTTCTTCAATAACATTAGAAAGACAACAGTTATCAAATCCACTCTCTGCTAATTCTACTGAACCCAATTTTGCAAAAACATTCATTAAGGAACGGTCAAAAACATCATTTGTTTTCATATAGGTAACGGAATTTTCATCACCTATAGAAAGGTCAATCTTTCTATTTTTCACATTTATAACACTAATATGCTCATAACCATCTTCTACAACCTTGTTAATGATTTCTTTTGTTACGTGAATATCGTTTATATCATAACAATACATAAAGCACATCACTTTTTTGGTTGCAGGATGTCTGTAAAGACGCATAGTACTGTTAACCCAACAAGAAGCATTGTCATAAGTTTCAATCTGATAGTCCACAGAAATTGCTTTTTCACCATTTTCAAAAGCCGAAAGTAATTTTTCTAATGATTGTTGTTTAAAAATCTCGTCTTTATCAGTTGTTGAAACTGCGTGTTCTGATATTTTCATAAGAACATCGGTATATTTATCACCAATTTCAACAGAAAGTCGGGTTTCAGGTTTACTATTGTAACTTTCAACACAGTTATCAGTAAGATTAACTCTCATTGTTGAAAGAACATCTCGTTTTTGTGTTGCAGTTTCCAGGTTTTCTATTTCTTCGTCAAGTCTTCTTTGCTCAAGTTTTAATTCATTTACATTTTGAGCAAGTCCCAAAAGACTCACAGCATTATCTTCATCATCTTTAATTATATCATAGGTAATTCTGAACCATTCTGATTTTTCAATATTGGTACCAACACGCACATCAAATGTAAGGTGTTCTTCTTTACCCGATGAAGCGAGACCTGTCATAAGTTTAAAATACTCTAAATCTTCCGGAATAATAAAGTCGGTAGCAAAACCTTCATTTTCCAGGTTACCACTTGGTGAATCTTCTCTTGTAAACAAAGCAGTAACATCGCCGGAGTCAAGTTCAATTTCCCAATAAAACAACTCTGCTCGTTTTGAAATTGCGTTAAGTCTTTCCTGACTTTCCTGTAATTTAACAACCGACTCTCTCATTTCTTTTGCATTCAGCACAAGTTGTTCCTCAAGGTCTTTCTGCGCTGTAATATCAATACAACCCGCATAAATCAGGAAAGTTCCGTCTTCTTGCAAAACGCTTTGGAAACTTGCTGTAAACCACGAAATTCTTCCATCGTCATAAATTATTCTGAAATCAAAGAAATGCGGTTCTTTCTGACTTTTAGCAATTTCAAAAGAATTGAGTATTGCAGGAATATCATCTTTATAAAAATCAAACGGCAAAGAAAGATTGCTGTATTCACCGTATTTAATATCATTTTTATCTATATTTATTATTTTGCAAATACTGTCATTACAATGTTCAACATAAAGAACATCATCTTCATCTAACTTAAACACTACAATGCCAAGAGGAATTTTACTTACAATATCATCAAGTTTATCTTTATCTCCCTGAAGTTCTTGACGTGCTTTATATGAATCAGTAATATCCGTAAAGAAACTTGCTACAGACTCTCTGTCATTCCACACAATTTTCTCTGCAGTTACATTGTAACATTTATCGCCGGATATAACTTCTTTTGAAGTATTATTGTCAAAATCAACATTAAAATCTTCAACCTTTATATTGTTAGCATTCATAACTTCGGTGTAACTTTTACCAATAAGTTGTTTTTCGGTCATTCCAAAGAAATCTGAAGCAACTTTATTAGCATAGAGAATCTCACCATTAGTTACATCGCGAACCATAGTAACAGTATCAATATTATCAAGAAGTGTCTGGTAAAGAATTTCACTTTTTGCCATTGCGTGGAACACCGCATGAGCCAAAGGTCTGCCGTCTTTTTCACCAATAACACGAACAAGACAAGTAACCCAGACTAAACTTCCATTTTTATGGATAAGTCTGTATGTAAACTCCGTAGATTTTAAAGTTTTTATACATTCAACTATTTTTTTCTGAACAATAGGGAAGTCGGCATAATAAATATTTTCTTTCCAATCTTTATCAAAATCTCTTTCATATTCTTCTTGTGTCTTACCTACTAATTCTGCCATACCGGGAGAACTGTAAAGTCTTTTTAAGGTCCCCGCTTCAGTTAAAACATATTTTGAAATACCACCAGGAATTGACGCAATCATATTATCCATTTCAGCATTGACATACGCCAATTTATTAGTAAGACGAATATGCTTATCAACATCGGTGTACATACCATAAAGTGTAAGTGTATTTTGAGTTTTACCTACAACGGTAGTATTAAGGCATAAATATTTGTATGTACCATTTTTATGAGCAACTCTTAATGTGAGTGTATCCGTTCTTTTATTAGAAAAACATTCTGCTATACTGTCTTTTAAAATCTCAATATCTTCAGGGTGAATACCTGCATTTTCATCATTTTTCTGAAGTTGTTCAAATTCTTCAGCAGTATAACCTAAAGTAGTGTAATACCAATTATTACAGTGAAAAAAGTGAATTGTATCAGTGACTTCGATAATTACAACGCCACCGGGAATTTTATTTACCAATTGCTCATTCTGGTTTTTTATCTGCTCTACATTTGAAATACCAATTACACTTACGGAAACAGTATCCTCTGAAACGCAAAAATACTGCATAGATACACTAAGTCCTACCTCATTCCAATATTCCTGAGATGTACCTGCACCGCCGTTTTCTGCAACATCAGCTAAATTTTTAAGTGTTGATTTCGGTGGATATTTTTTATAAATTGAAGAATATTTTTTACCAACCAAATCAGTTACTTTTATCCCATCAATATCAGCCATGGACTTATTGGCATATTCATAAGTAAAATCAAAAACAATACCTTCATCATTCCTTATTAAATTAACAACCGCGAAAGCTACAGCACTTTTATCATATATTTTTTTAAATGCTGTCAAATCTAATCTTTTAAGCATTTTTTCACCCCTGTAAAAAGACTATACACATTTAAGATTATCATAAATGGCGTATTTTTTCAATAAAATAAAAAAATTAAAATGCACAACAAACAAAACCATTAGTTGTTCGTTGTGCACATATATTTTTAACTTACATCATATATAAGTCTTATTTCGTCAGAAATTCTTGCGATAAATTCTGCATTTGTAGGTCTGTTTTTTCTCATTTTCTTATTGTAACCAAAATATTTTGAAAAAACGTCTTCACTACCCCGTTGCCACGCCAACTCAATTGCTGTACGTATATTTCTTTCTACACTTCCACTTGTAACGGAATAATTTATTGCAATATCCGGATACAATTCTTTGGTTATTGTATTTGTAAGTACGGGTGAATCAACACATAATTTTATTGCGTATCTTAAATAATTATAACCTTTGAGGTGTGCAGGCACACAAAGTTGCTGAATTATATTTGTTATAATAACCTCACTTTCATCACGATATATTTCTGAATTAGATTTCAGATTATTTATTTTGCGATTTCGTTTTATTTCATTGATTTTAGCAATCAATTCTTCAGTTCTTACAGGTTTTCTTAAGTAGAAGTCTGCTCCTTTTCTGTAAAACTCATTTTTCAGTGCAATACTTTCTACACTAGAAAGTATAATTACCGCTGGTGCATATAATGGATTCATTCTTTTCATACGCTCTAAAACACCTAAAGCATCTAAACTTTTCATAACGAAATCCATAACAACTACATCAACCGGATTTTTATAAAGTTCTTCTAAAATTACACTGCCATCTTTTTCGCAAATTATATAGTCGAATCCTATATTTTTGTACCCGCAGAATTTTTTTGAAACTTCCTCAAAATCATCTGCAAACAGTACTGTAAATCTACCCATCCACTAGCCTTCTTTTCCTTATTATTCCTCTTGACATCCTTTAATTATACTATCAAAACAAGTGAAGTCAATACTTTCGACATAAACGGTTTTATATTCTGAAAAATTACAAAAAGAGTGAATTATCATTGTCGAAAAATATCGAAAACGGATAATTATTCACTCTTTTAAAGTTTATCTGTAATATTTACCGGTTTTTTTGAGATAATCAATAAGCATTAAAGGCCAATCAGTCTGAATAAAGTCAAAACCTTTGTCAGAAAGCCAACCCCAGCCTTTATCCATTGACTCTGTGAGTGCAGTATCATCTGAGTGACCTGCCGCCAATTGTTCACGATAATTATAAATAATTGCATTAACCCATACTAATTTATCATCTTTATGCATCATCTCGATAAACTCGTCACTTGCAACATTGCTTTCATCAGATGTAAAAAGCACCTCTGCACCAATGTAATTAAGATTTTTCGATTTTAAAATCTCGTGACACTTATGTTCTTCGCTTACAATCGGCATAAACTGTAAATGCGGCGCAACCTCTTCTAACACTCTGAAAACTTCATCTGACGGAGCAGATTTTACAATTACCTGACTATCCATACCGTGTCTGTGAATTGCTTCATAAATTTCATTAGGATGCTCCCAGAATTT
>JAFSBS010000144.1 GCA_017437165.1 Clostridia bacterium | reverse complement strand
ATTTCTGTGAAAGTAATGAAAAATGTAAATTCAGAGATTTAGATTCATTTATGAGTGATTTTGAAACTGCGGATTTAATTGTGTTTGCTACTCCGATTTACAACGGAATGGTGTCTGCACCGATGAAAGCACTTATAGAAAGATTACAACCATACTACTCGTATTTTTATAAACATAACAAAACACAAAAAACAGAAAAGCGACGAAAGGCAATTATTATTGCTTCATCCGGCAGAGATGGAAAAACTGCATTGGAATATATTGAAACCCAGTATAAATATGCTTTTTCTGTTACAAATATAGAATTCATCGGTTCTGCTCTCTGTAATTTTACAGATACTCGTGTAAATATGGAGAAAGCAGAGGAGGAAATAAAAAATATATTGGAAAGGACGGATTTACAATGAAGAAAAAACTTAAAAAACGCAGTTTGATTTTAATTGCGGTAGTTTTTATATTGGCAGCACTTTCTGCCACTGTTATTGCTTTAGAAGTTAAAGACAGCCTTTTCTATATGAATACACCAACTTTCATAAATACAAAAGCACTCGGTTCCGGTACACATGGTTTTACTGTATCCGTAAAAGGAAATCTTGACAGTAAAAAAGACTATGAAGCGTATATGTTTACACTCGACAAAAATGGTTCATTGAGCGTTACTTTCAATCACGAAGAAACGACAGAGTCAATTCTTGAAGGATGGCGTGTCACACTTTATTGTGTTGATGAAACCGATGAGGATTGGTATGAATATCAGGAATTAACATATTTTGATGCTTTCTGGAATGATGTTACATCTTCGTGGGGGGAAACCGGTCTTAAAAAAGGTACTTATGTTGTATTGGTTGAACCCGGTGAATTATTCCTTCCGGGAGATTTTGACCTGACTTTAAGTTTTACACCAACCGAAAGTTTTGAAAAAGAGTTTAATGACTCAAAAGAAACTGCAGATATTTTAAGACTTAACAGACTTATTTATGGTTCATCGGGTCAACGCACGGGAGAATCGGATATTGATTATTTTAAATTTGAATTAACGGCTGACACTTATGTTGATGTTTCATTTACTCACGATGACGATAAATTACCACAGGTTGGTTGGATTGTAAGACTTCTTACAGAAGATAATCAGGAAATATCATCGTTCGCTTCAAGATATCAGGATACGACACTTAATACAGGCAAAATCAACTTGAAACCAGGTACTTATTATATCTGTGTTGAAACGCAGGTTCAGACAGGTATGACTTATCGTATAAAAGTTGAAACAGGTATTTCAGAAACGACTGAATTTGAAATAAACGACACTCCTGAAAAGGCAGAAGTTTTCCCTGAAAATACAATTGTAAGCGGTAGTCTTTCACCTAAGGTAATGGGACTTGATAAAGACTATTTCAGAATTACGCTTGAAGAAGAAAGTTATGTAACTATAAACTTTACACACGCTTTTGATGAAAAAGAATTTGATGAAGATTATAATGGTTGGAATGTCCGTCTGTTAAAGAAAAATGATGATGGTACTCTGACGGAAATGGTTAAGCGTATTTCTAAATGGAATGATGAGGGTGTAAGCATTACCGGTATGGGTCTTCCTGCGGGTGAGTATTATATTTTAGTTGATGCAGATTCAATGAGATATACTTCGGTTCCTTACGAACTTATTTATAATTGCAATCATGATATTTTATACGAACACGAGAGCAATAATACAAAAGAAACTGCAAATGAGGTAGAAGTACTTAAAAATTATTATGGTACACTTATCTCAACTGATATGAATTTTGACAGAGACTACTACAAATTTGAAGTAACTGAAGACAGAAATATTGCGTTCCAGTTCTATCACGACTACACAAGCGACAGTTCGCTTGCATGGATTGCTACTATTATTGATGAAAATGGTAACGAAATAAAACAAGTTCAGTCTGCAAAGAATGACTATGTTGTTTCAACAGGTGTTATTGAACTCAAAAAAGGTACTTACTATATCCTTATAGAAAATGACCTTTATTCTTCAGAAGACACTTATTGGTTCAGGATAATAGCATAATTGAATTTAAACAAAAAGGGGGGAGCAATATGAAAAGAATTACAGCAGTTATTCTTGTGATTTCTGTACTTTTAACAGTTTGCTGTTCTTGTAAAGCTGAAAAAAATACAAACGATAAAATTCTTTTGGTTGCTTCCTTTTACCCTGTTTATATTTTTACATTGAACATAGTTGACGGTATTGATGAATTTACAGTT
>JAFSBS010000017.1 GCA_017437165.1 Clostridia bacterium | reverse complement strand
ACTGCGTCACCCAAGCCCTCAATATCCATAGCATCACGAGAACAAAAGTGAATAAGTTTTCTTAAAAGCTGTGCCGGACAATCAGGGTTAAGGCAACGGATTGCCGCTTCGCCATCTTCACGACTTGTTTTACTGTTACAAGCAGGGCAAAATTCAGGCAAAGTGTACTCCGCATTTTCGTGGTTATGTTTTGCAACTGTCACAACTTCAGGGATAATATCCCCTGCTTTTCTTACTACAATCGTATCGCCGATTGCAATTTTCTTTTCTTTTATGAAATCAGCATTATTTAATGTTGCTCTCGAAACAGTAGTACCCGCAAGAGTAATAGGTTCAAAAACTGCAGTTGGTGTAAGCACCCCGGTTCTGCCGACCTGAACATCTACTGAAAGAAGCTTTGTTTCTTTTTCCTCCGGCGGATATTTAAAAGCAACTGCCCATTTAGGGAATTTTGCGGTGCTACCCAACGATTTTCTGCCTGAAAAATCATTGACCTTTATAACCGCACCATCAATATCAAATGGCAAATTACCACGGTTATCACCAATGTTTTTGATTTTTTCTACACATTCATTTACATTTTTGCAAAGTGCATACCCAGGAACAACGCTAAACCCTAACTCTTTTAAATACTCGAGAGATTCGTAATGAGTTTTAAGTTCTTTACCGCCCTCAATTTGTTGAATATTAAAAATGAAAATGTCAAGTTTTCTCCCGGCAGTAACTTTTGCATCTTTTTGTCGTAATGAACCAGACGCAGCATTTCTTGGGTTTTTAAACGGCTTTTCGTCATTAAGTTCTTGCTTTTCAACTAATTCATTAAAAGACTTGTGTGACATATACACTTCGCCGCGAACTTCAATGAAAGGCACTTTTTCTTTTAATGTCAATGGTACTGAACGGATTGTTTTTACATTTGCAGTGACATCTTCGCCTACAAGACCATCACCCCTGGTAGAAGCTCTGACAAGAACACCATCACGGTATTCAAGTGAGCAAGAAAGACCGTCAATTTTAGGTTCAACTGTGTACTCTACATCACTCAAAACAGTTGTTACACGTCTCTCAAAATCGTATAGTTCTTCATTTGAAAATGCATCCTGCAAACTTTCCATTGGTACTGTATGAGTAACGCTCTTAAATAAATTCTCATCACTTCTGCCACCTACCCTGTGAGTCGGTGAGTTCGTCTTTAAAAGTTCCGGGAATTCATCTTCAAGTTCTGAAAGTTCACGCATCATCATATCGTAATCATAATCAGACACATCGCTTTCATTACCCATATAATATTTTTCAATACAATCATTAAGAATATCTGTTAATTCTTCTACTCTCTTTTTTGCCAATTCAAAATCCATAATATACTCCTGAAAGTAAATTTTACTTTTTATAATATTTTACCACAAAATGAAACAATTTAAAAGTGTTTTATTCAATAAAAAAGCCACGCACCAGGAGTCTTATCCTGATGCGTGATTTTGGCTTTTAAAAATATGAATAGAAAATAATATATGTAAACACTCCAAAGGGGAAAAGAGTGTTATGGGTGGGTTAGAGTTGTTCTAACAACCGTATTATAAAAATTATTGAAGGTTGTTGAGAACAGCGTTTAACTCAATGATTTTTGCAAGTTTCTTGAAAGAAAAACCTTTTTCGCTTTCAATTTCTTCTAAAAGTTGATTTTTGATTTCGTTTAAGTTCATCATTGTGTTTAACTCCTTTGTTTGTTTTGCTTTAGTTGTTTTGTTCAACTTACGAGTAGATTATAGCACATATTTCACAAATGTCAAGTTATTTTGCACAATCACGCAACGCTCTATTTGTGCAAAATGCCGAAACATCATAAAATGTCGAAAAACAGTTCTTCGTTACCTGTTTGAATAAAATCACCAAACACTGTCCATAGTTTTTATTTATTTTTCACAACAAAACATTTTTTAGTTACCCCAATTCCCCTACTGATAAGTAGTGATTTTAATACACCCCAAAAAAACTTTGTGAATTTTTTCTTAAAAAACTTTTGATTGATATAAGGTAATTTTTATTGTATAATGTTATTGAATTTTATCTGCGGGGTGTCAAAAATGCAAGGAATATCTTTTGAAAACATTGATTTAGGTGGTTTTTGGGAAGCAAAACAAAATACTAACCGTGATGTAACTATGCCTGTAATTTACAAACAATTTTATGATTCAGGCAGAGTTACCGCATTTGCTTGTGACTGGAAACCCGGTGACGAAAAGAAACCACACTACTTCTGGGACTCTGATATTGCAAAATGGATTGAGGGGGTTTCATACTCGCTTATTAACGCACCGGACGAATCTTTGGAAGAAGTTATTGACATAATAGTCGATTGGATTTATGACAATCAATTTATAGACGGATATTTCAATATATACTTCACAGTCTGTGAACCTACCAAACGATTTACAAATCGTGATGCACACGAACTTTACTGTGCAGGTCATTTAATTGAAGCCGCAATTGCGTACCACAAGGCAACAGGTAAATCCAAATTTTTAAGATGCATGGAAAAATATGTGCTTCATATTAAAGATGTTTTTATGGATAAGTATATCGCCGACTTTGCAACACCGGGTCACGAAGAAATTGAACTTGCATTGATAAAACTCTGGGAACACACTGAAAAATCAGAATATTTAAAACTCGCACGATATTTTATCAATTTAAGAGGTAACAACGAAAAAGACAGACCTGTATATAACCATACTGATTTTACTTATGAGCAAAGTCACGAACCTGTCAGAGAAATGAAATCGGCAGTAGGCCACGCAGTAAGAGCCGAGTACCTTTACTGCGCGTTAGCCGATCTTGCAAGAATTGATAATGATGAAGAATTAAAAAATGCGTGTAAATCACTTTTCAATGATATTGCTACTAAAAAAATGTATATTACGGGTGGCGTTGGCTCGGGAATGATTGGCGAATGCTTTACCGAAGAATATGATTTACCAAACCAGTTTGCATATTCTGAAAGTTGTGCAGGTATCGCACTTGCCCTCTTTGCAAAGAGAATGAATTTGTTGGATATAAACTCTCTTTATGATGATGTTGCCGAAAGAGTTATATATAACAATATTTTCGCTTCCTGCTCTGTAAGTGGCAGAGAATTTTTCTACACAAATCCACTCGAAATCAACTTAAAAGAGCGCAGACTTACTCATAAATACAGAATGGAAAACCAAAACTACCCTGCTACTGAAAGACAGGCACTTTTTGATTGTTCCTGTTGTCCACCAAACTTTGCAAGATTTATTGAGTCTTTCGGCGATTTTATTTACACACAGGATGATGACACAGTTTATATTCATCATTATGCAAAATCCACCGCCGCTTTTAATGGTATAAAAATAAAACAGACAACTGATTATCCATTAAAAGGCAAAATTAAAATTGCTGTATCCGGTAAATGTGAAAACAAAAAAATCGCATTAAGAATTCCGGGGTGGTGTCAGAAATATACTGTTATGGTTGATAAAAAAGCAGTTAAACCCAAAGTTACTGACGGATTCATTTTCATTAAATGCGAAGGAAAAAAAGCAAATATTGAACTCGATTTAGAAATGAAAGCGGTTTTAAACGAAGCAAATCCGTTAATTGACCAGAATTTCGGCAGAGTTGCAGTATCTTACGGACCATTCATTTATTGTCTTGAAGATATTGATACAGACTACAAAATTTCTGAAATATCACTTTCTAAAACGCTTAATGAAACAATAAAATATGTTGAATTTTTTAAAGCAAATATTATGGAAGTAGATGCTTTTGTAACAGAAAACTTTGAAGGTCTTTACAGACCACTCAAAAATACTAAAAAACCTATACGCTTAATGCTTGTACCATATTACACATTCGCAAACCGTGGCGAAGCAGATATGGCAGTGTGGCTAAAACTTTCAAGATAAATAAAACCTGGTATCAATGGTGATACCAGGTTTTATTTATACATTCTTCATAATCCAATCTGCAATATCAGAAATAACTTCTTCGCCTATATGTCTTTCAGTATTATACTCCTGCTTAGCTTTTAAAATATCACCATATAAGTAATTCACAAAAGCGTGATTAAGATTTTCATATAAACGGAATTCTACGTTAGTTTTATCGTTTAAAAGTCTTTTGTATTCGTTAAAATCTTTTTCTACCGAAACTTGAAAATCTTTTTCGCCCTGTACAATAAGCATTGGTTTTTTTGTTGTCGCAAGGTAATCAGCAACAGAGTGCTCTCCCATTTCTTTAAAATAGTAGAGAGTAGTACCACCCATAACTTTCTTTTTCTTTGCCTCTTCGTCTGAAAGTTCATATAACCCTGAAAACAAACCCGATAATTTTGCTACTTGTTTTCTCACAATCCAATTCACCAAGCCTTTAGTAGAGCTAAGAACGGCTTCGTTTTGTTCTAACATAACGTCTTCTAATTTGCGTGGAGTTCCGGCCATAATAATAAGCCCTTTGTATTTACCGCCCTCAGAATCAATACGTGGCGCTAACATTCCCCCCATACTATGACCTATAATGAATATATTATGAGAATCAATTCTTGAATCTTTCTTTAAAAGTTCTGTAGCAAGAATAGCATCGTCTATGGTTTCTTCTTTTACGGTTATTATCGTGCTTTTATCTCTCACCATTTTCAAGCCGTGAGCAAAACTTCTTTTGTCGTATCTGATGGATGCAATCCCTTTATTTGCAAGACCTTCTGCTAAATCTTTGAAAGGCGTTAATTGACCAACTTTTTCATCCATATTGCTTGAACCCGAACCATGAACAAACACAACTGCAGGTACTGGCTCGGTTATATTTTCCGGCAATGTCAACAATCCATTCAAAGGATATTTTGTATTTTCACCTATTATAATTTTTTCAATTTCCATTCGTTTCACCTCACAGGGTAATACAATAAATTAATCTTTACTAACAACCTTCTTCTGCCAGCTTCTTTTGTGACATTCAGGGCATTTCATATAACGTGTTCTGCCAAAATGCATAGCAATATTTACCGCTTTATATGTCGGCACATAACAATGACCACACGCTCTACATTTATAATAACCTGCAACCTGTTCGATTTTCATAGCAAATAATAAACCTATAATTCCTGGAATAAAACCTGAAAATATAAGAACTAATCTCTGCCAATCCTCCATCGGCATCAATGCCGCTATAAATATCGGCACAAACAAAATAATACAAGAAAGAATACCAATTACCCATTCGAGTATTAAAAGTCTTCTGTCACTTTCTTCTTTTTGTTTTATCATTTCAAGTATGATTTTTTCTGAATTTTCGTTGTAATTATCCATAACAACAACCTCCCCTGATAATAAATCGTTTACTGTAATTTTAAGTTCCTTACACAAATCGAGCATTATTGCAGAATCGGGCATTGCCCTGCCATTTTCCCATTTAGAAATAGCTCTGTCTGTAATACCCAACTTTTCTGCTAACTGCATCTGAGTCAGATTATTTTGTGTTCTGCATTCTTTTATGAATTTACCAATTTTAATCTGGTCCATTTTGTGTCCTCCTTTCATATTCATTGTAGTCTTTGCAACTTTAAAAGTAAACAAACCGCTGGTTGAGTGGGGAGTTTTATATATTTCTCTACCATCGGTTGAAATATTTTTTACAATATTATAATTATAACACAATATATAAAACTTTACTATAAAGCTTTATTCAAGAAAATTTTATATATTTATTCAACAAAAAATTTCAAAACACTTGATTTTATAAAACAGATAATGTATAATTGCTATTGCTTTCGAGATGTGGCTCAATTTGGTAGAGCGCTACGTTCGGGAAAACGGTTCCAAGGGTTCGAGTATTCAACCTAAAATCGTCAAACCCGTTGATACACCTTGCTTTAAGGCACTTCTAAAATTTTCTAAAAAGGCAAAAAAATGGCTTTGACCACAAATTTGCCCACACAGAGAATTATTTTTGAAACAAAAAAATTTAATATCGAGATGTGGCTCAATTTGGTAGAGCGTTGCGTTCGGGACGCAAAGGCTGTGGGTTCAAATCCCGTCATCTCGACCAAAAGGCAGTTGAAAACTAAATGTTTTCGACTGCTTTTTTTCAATAAAAACTAATCTGCCAATTCATTTTGAACTGGCAGATTGGTTTAATTTTTTAATAATTATTTTGTAATTGAACTACTTGATTTATATGAGCTTTTAACTTTACCGTTAACAGCACGAACTGTGTATTTATATGTTACACCTTTCTTTGCTTTCTTATCAGTCCAAGACTTTTTGTTTGACTTTGCAGTGCCCATATTAGTCCAGTTTGACCATTCACCATTTACTAATTCTGAACGGTAAACTGTGTAGCCATTAGAGCCAGCACATTGAGTCCAACTAACATTTATACCATTTGAAGTTGCTTTTACAGTAACTGTTGGTTGTGCAAGATAGAGAAGCGCACTTGATGAAACATAAGTACTCTTTGTTTTACCATTTACAGCTCTTACTGTGTACTTGTATTTTACACCGCTTTTTACATTTTTATCTACCCATGATGTTTTGTTTGCTTTAGCAGTTCCTCTGTTTTTCCATGAAGACCACTTTTTAGTCTTTGCATCATAGGTTGAAGAATAAACTGTATATCCTGTTATACCATCTACTTTGTTCCAACTTACTTTAATTCCATTAGAAGCATTTGCAACCTTTACAGTTGGTTGTGATAAGAATATAAGTGAGCCTGAAGCTTTATAGGCACTCTTGTAATTGCCATTTACTGCACGAACTGTGTAGCGGTATGTTGTGCCTGACTGTGCATTCTTATCAACCCATGAAAGAATTGTGTTTTTCACAGTACCCATATTCTTCCAATTTGACCATTTACCATTATTTATCTCTGAACGATAGATAATATAACCTTTTGAGCCTGTAATCTTATTCCATGTAACTTTAACACCTTTTGCATTATTTGCAATTTTTACAGTCGGAGTAGCAAGGAAGAGTGTTTTTACACCATCCTTATTGTAACTACTCTTTATATCTTTACCATTACATGCTCTTACTGTGTATTTGTAATATGCGCCTGACTTTGTTGCATTCTTATCTACCCAGCTTGTTGCTGTTGCTTTAGCAGTACCACGATTTTTCCAACCACTCCACTTTTTAGGTTTTGTGTTGTATGTTGAAGAATAAACTGTGTAACCAGTTGCATTGGCAACAGTTGACCAGCTTACCTTTACACCATTACTTGCATTTGCAACTTTTACTGTTGGAGCAACGTTATACTTTAATGTTGATGTTGATATATATTTACTTGCAACATCACCATTTACAGACTTAACTGTGTAACGATATTTAGTGCCAAGTTTTACTGTTGTATCAGTATAGCTTGTTGCGGTTACTCCTGTTTTAAGTCTTGACCATGAAGACCATTTTTTAGTTTTTTCATTATATGTTCTTCTGTAAACAATATAGCTTTCTGCACCATTAACTTTGTTCCAGCTTACATTTATACCTTTAGCTGTATTTTTTATTGTAACTGTTGGTACTGCAAGAGTAAGCTTTGCAACATCTTTTTGTGCTACTGTAATTGTACCGCAAACAAAACACTTTTTACCCTCTGTTTTACCAACTGTTGTATATGTTGGTGCTACTTCTGGGATTACTACTTCTTTATGACCTGTTGCTTTGACTACTGTACCTTTTACAGTTGTAGTTTTACATACTGAGCAATATGTGTCACCTGTGTAACCATCCACTGTACAAGTCGCATCTTTTTTGTTTATTACACTTGTTGTGTGACCTGTTGCTTTAATTGTTTCTTGTGCTTTTGTCACTGTACCACAAACTGAGCATTTTTTACCATCTGTAAGACCAGTAGCAGTACAAGTTGCGGCTTTGCCAGTTACGGTTACTTCAGTATGAGCTTTTTTAGCAATTGTCTGCTGTGCTTTTGTTGCACCATTACAACGGCTACAATGTGAGCCCTCTGTAAGACCTGTTTTGGTACAGGTTGCTTCTACAGCTTTGTCAATTACAATGTCGTGACCTTTGGCAGGGTCAACGTGATATGTTGTGTAATCACAGGTTGTGCAGGTCTGGTATGGATAATATCCATCTTCAGTACATGTTGCTACCTTACCGTCGTGATTTACAAAATTGTGATCTGACTCTTCAACGTTATTTGTCTCACTGTAACCACATTCACAAGCCCAGGTTTCCACACCCTGACTTGTGCAGGTTGGCGCTTTTATAACAGTCTTTGTAAATTCGTGCTCGGCAGATAATGTCACACCACAAACATCGCACTTTGTATGAACATCTATTTTACCACCATTTACTGATGTGTGACCATTTTCTTTAACATCTCTTGAATTTCGTGTTAAATCACAATATTTACAATGTTGAGATTCGCTACCTTTTTTTGTACAAGTAGGTTCAGTATCTACTGTGTAATTCTCATTAAATGTATGAGTAGAAGAACCATAGTGAATTTTCGCATTTGTAACTAAAGCATCACCCAATTTTTTTTGCGAATCTTCTGTTCCCTCAAAGAAGATGTATTTTAAGTTAAAACAATCACAAAATACCTCGTCAGATATCTCTGTAACACTTTTCGGAATTACAATTTCTTTAAGTGAACTACAATCGCTAAAAGCATAACTACCAATTGTTTCTACAGCTTTACCAATTGTTACGGTTTCAAGTTCTTCACAATCTACAAAAGCAGATTCACCTATAGTTTTTACACCATTACCGATTATTGCAGTTCCGAGCAATTTGCAACTATCAAAAGCATTTGCACCAATTGCTGTTACACTCTCTGGAATTGCAATTTCTTTAAGTGAACTACAATCTTTAAAAGCATAAGCACCAATAGTTTTTACACTATCAGGTATTTTTATTGTTTTAAGTGATGTGCAATTACCAAATGTACCATCATCAATTTTTCCTACATTTTCACCAATTGT
>JAFSBS010000016.1 GCA_017437165.1 Clostridia bacterium | reverse complement strand
TCTCGTGAGATATTTAAAGATAAATCTTCTGAATCCACAAGACCTTTTACGAAGCTGAAATAATCAGGAAGTAAATCTTT
The DNA here is from genome assembly GCA_017437165.1 of Clostridia bacterium. GTDB lineage: Bacteria > Bacillota > Clostridia > Oscillospirales > Acutalibacteraceae > DTU089. The sequence continues at coordinate 3,768 of JAFSBS010000016.1, read as the reverse complement.
GCACTTTTCCATAATCAAAACGCCTTTTGAATAAAGCTGTAAGCCCTTTTCAAAGTCTTTTGAGTAATAGTCAAATGGTGCGTGTTTGGGAATAAACATAAGCGCGCTATAAGTTGCATTACCCTCTGTTTTTGAGTGTATTACTTTTGCAGGTGCTTCGTAATCATAGAATTTCTCACTATAGAAATTGTTGTAATCTTCGTCGGTTACCTCGTTTTTATTCTTCTTCCAGATTGGCACACGACTATTGAGAATTTTATCTGTAATTACTGTTTCGTATTCATTTTCGGTACCCTCTTTTAACTCTTTGGTTTCAACATACATTTTAATTGGGTGACGGATGTAGTCTGAATACTTTTTAACGAGTGATTCTAATTTGTAAGTTTCAAGATAACTACCGTAATTATCTTCTTCAGTATCAGCCTTAAGTTTTAATGTAATTACTGTTCCAAAGGAATCTTTTTCGCATTCTTCTATTGTATAGCCATCTGCACCAGTTGAAACCCAGCGGAATGCTTTTTCGCTACCAAATGCTTTACTTTCAACAGTTACGCAGTCACTTACCATAAATGCTGAATAAAAGCCAACACCAAATTGACCGATAATATCAACATCTTCACTTTGTTCATTCTCTGTTTTAAAAGCTAATGAACCACTTTTTGCAATAGTACCTAAGTTGTTTTCTAATTCATCTTCAGTCATACCGCAACCATTATCTGCGATAGTAAGTGTTCTGTCATTTTTATTTACTGATAAACGAATGCAGAAATCATCTTTATTAAGACCGACAGATGAATCTGTAAGCGACTTGAAATACAACTTATCAAGTGCATCACTCGCATTTGAAATAATCTCACGAATAAAAACTTCTTTATGGGTATAAATTGAGTTAATCATCATATCCATAAGTTTTTTGCTTTCCGCTTTAAATTGTTTTTTCCTCATTTTTAAAACTCCTTTCAAAAATTACAAAAATAATATCACAAAATATTATAAAAAACAAGATTTCACTTTATTTTTTCCTTAATTTATGGTAGAATATATCGATATGTATTTTTAAGAAAAGGATGTATTATTTTGGATATTGTAAAACAATTAAGTCAAGAATTTTCAATGAGCGAAATGCACATTACAAATGTAATAAATTTAATTGATGACGGCAACACAATCCCGTTTATTGCACGTTACAGAAAAGAAATGCACGGCTCTTGTGATGACCAGAAATTAAGAGATATATTTGACAGACTCACATATATAAGAAACCTTGAAAAAAGAAAAGAAGAAGTTACTAATTCTATTGAAGAACAAGGCAAAATGACTGAAGAATTGCAGGAAGCTATTTCTAAAGCAATTACTTTAGCAGAGGTTGAAGATATTTATAGACCTTATAAACAAAAGCGTAAAACAAGAGCATCTGTTGCTAAAGAAAAAGGCTTGGAGCCACTCGCAGAGTTACTCTTTGGCTTCACTTTAAAGGGTGCAGATTTAAACGAAATTGCAAAAGAATATGTAGATAGTGAAAAAGGCGTAGAAACTGTAGAGGACGCTTTGCAGGGTGCTTCTGACATTATTGCAGAAATTATTTCTGACTCTGCAGAAGCAAGAAAACTTTTAAAAGAACTTATAGATAAAACCGGTGTTGTTCGTTCACTTGCAAAAAAAGAAGAAGACAGCGTTTACTCAATGTATTACGATTATTCTGAGGCTGTTAAGAAAATTCCCAGTCACAGAATTTTAGCAATAAACCGTGGTGAAAATGAAGAATTTTTAAAAGTTTCAATTGAAGTTAACGAAGACGAAGCAATTAAAATTTTAAATAATCTTTTCATTACTGAAGGCAGTTCTTCAACAGATTTCTGTAAAGAAAGCGTTAAAGATAGTTACTCACGTCTTATTTTCCCATCTCTTGAAAGAGAAATAAGAAGTAATTTAACTGAAAAAGCTGATGAACAAGCAATTAAAATGTTTGGCAGCAATTTGAAACCATTACTTATGCAACCACCTATAAAAAACAAAACTGTTTTAGCAGTTGACCCTGCTTACAGAACAGGTTGTAAACTTGCAATTGTTGATGGTAACAGTAAAGTCCTCTTTACCGGTGTTATTTACCCTACCCCACCACAATCTAAAATTGCAGAGTCGGAAAAAACAGTTTTAGGTCTTATTGATAAATATGAAATAGATTGTATTTCTGTTGGTAATGGTACTGCAAGTAAAGAAGCTGAAATTTTCGTTGCAGATACAATCAAAAAATCTTCTCGCCCTGTTACTTATATGGTAGTAAACGAAGCAGGTGCTTCTGTTTATTCTGCTTCAAAATTAGGCGCAGAAGAATTCCCTAATTTTGATGTTTCAGTACGTTCTGCAGTTTCTATTGCAAGACGACTTCAAGACCCACTTTCAGAACTTGTTAAAATTGAACCAAAAAGCATTGGCGTTGGTCAATATCAGCACGATGTTCCACCGGCAAGACTTAACGAATCACTTACAGGTGTTGTTGAAGATTGCGTTAACTCTGTTGGTGTTGATTTAAACACTGCATCTGTTTCACTTTTAAAATATATTGCCGGTGTATCTTCTGCAACTGCTAAAAATATTGTTGCATTCCGCGAAGAAAACAACGGATTTAAGAGCAGAACAGATTTAAAGAAAGTTAAAGGTTTAGGTCCTAAAGCATTTTTACAATGTGCAGGTTTCTTAAGAATTCCTAATGGTAAAACTCCACTTGATAACACCGGTGTTCACCCTGAATCTTATGATGTTGCAAAAAAACTTCTTGCTCTTTTTGAATATTCAGAAAAAGATGCAACTAAAAATGGTGCAGATGGTTTAAGACAAAAGGTAGAAAACTACGGTCTTGAAAAAGTTGCAACAGAATGTGGCACGGGTACACCAACTCTTATAGATATTATCGGTGAACTCGAAAAACCCGGCAGAGATATTCGTGATGAATTGCCAAAGCCAATGTTGAGAACTGATGTTATGGATATGAACGACCTTAAAGAAGGTATGATTTTAACAGGTACTGTAAGAAATGTTATTGACTTTGGTGTATTTGTCGATATTGCGGTACATCAGGACGGTCTTGTTCATATATCACAGATTTGTGACAGATATATCAAGCACCCTTCTGAAGTATTAAAAGTTGGCGATATTGTAAAAGTTAAGGTTATGTCGGTTGATGTTCCTAAAAAGAGAATTTCTCTTACAATGAAAGAAGTTGAGCAATAAGTAGTGACAAATATTCAAAGTTATGATATACTTATCTTTGAATTAAAATTTGTATTTTAAATATTTGAGAGGTAATAAAATGCTTGAACTCGATAACGCTTTAAATCTTATTATAAAAGGTTTAGAAAGCACTACAAAAGAATTAGGCTTTAAGGTTGTTTACCCTGATGGCGTAAGACCTCCTGAAGCACCCGTTTTCAAAGAAAATAATTCATCTTATATCAGTTATACAGGTGAAAAAGGTAGAATCAGAATTGTATTCAAGAAGAACCAACTTGCTTTACATTGTGCAACCGTTGATGAAGAAGATACCCCTGATGATGATATGAAACGAATTTCTCTCTCTCTTCTTGAGTTAGAAGAATATGAAGAAAAAGATTTATCATATATCTACGAGGAATTTACCGAATCTCTTTTAAACACATTCAAATCAAAACACGATTTGCGTGGTAATGTAAAAATGCCTACACCGGTTTCAAAGTCAAAAGCAAAAAATGGTGTTCAGTATTTTGATGCAGTTACTTTAGGTAACAAAAT
>JAFSBS010000015.1 GCA_017437165.1 Clostridia bacterium | reverse complement strand
GGTGATTAGGTGAATCAGGAAACACCTGTGTTTCAAGACAGAAAGAACATCTTTTTGTAAGAGGTTTTTCTTCTTTGCCGAGAATTGTACCATCAAGGAAGTTGCCGGTGTAGAACTGAACACCGGGAAGCGTGGTTTTTACTTCCATTGTAATTCCTGATTTATCACCTTTTGCAACAGCACAAGTTTTTAATGTACCATCAAAATTATTTAAAATAAAGTTGTGGTCGTAACCGTTACCATTTTTAATCTGAATGCAGTCGGTATTATTGATATCTTTACCGATTTTTTTAGTGTTTCTGAAATCGAATGGAGTATTTTCAACAGATTCAGCCATTTTTAACGGAATACTTGTTTCGTCAATTGGGGTGAAATAATCCGCATTGATTTGTAAATCGTGATTAAGAATATCCCCACTATCAAAGCCATTAAGGTTAAAATAAGCGTGGTTTGTAAGATTTATAACAGTCTTTTTATCAGAAACTGCGTTGTAAGTGAGAATTAACTCGTTGTTGTCTGTAAGTTCGTAAGTAACACTTGCTCTTACGTTGCCGGGGAATCCGTCTGTTCCATCTTTACTGAAATATGTAAAGGTTAAAACCTTGTCAGCGATTTCCTCGCCTGTCCATACTGCTGAAGAATACTCACCACCACCGTGAAGGCAGGTGATACCATTATCGTTTTTTGTAAGGCTATAAGTAGTTCCGTCGATTGAAAATTGACCGCCTTTGATTCTGTTAGCGTACTGACCGACAACAACCCCTTGATAGTCGCTTCTTTCTGTATGCCCTTCAAGTGTATCGTGACCGGATAAAATATCGACAAATGTTCCATTTTTATCTTTTACAAAAAGTTTTTCTAAAGTAGCACCTTTCTCAATGATTTCTGCTTTCATACCATTTTTATTTTCGAATGTAAAGGTGTGAACCTTTACACCATTTAATTCACCATATAAAGATTTTGTAATTGCCATAAGTACCTCCAAAATTAAGTATATAATTTAATTTTACAATAGATAACGATACATTGTCAAGAAAGATTGATTATTTTGAAATAATATTGTATAATAAACAATTGTGAAAAAGAGATTTTCAAAGGAAGTGAAAATGTGGAAGGATTTATTCTCGGTATTACTACTGTATCAAGATATGCGCTTTTGGCAATCGCCATTTATGTGGTGGTGAGGGTAGTCCTTGCAATGTTTTTCAAAAAGGCAAGTAACCCTGTGCGTGGCAGACTTGTAAATGATATAACAGGTGAAGTCATTACTTTACGGGATAACGAAACATCAATCGGCAGAAATAAAACCTGCGATGTTGTTTTGGGATTTGATACAATTTCTCGTTTGCACGCTGTTATGGCATTCAGAAACAAAGGATTTGTAATATTTGATACAAATTCAAATTCCGGAGTAACTGTAAATGGTGAAAAAATTAAAAGCAAAGCAAATATTTACGATGGTGACAGAATCGGTTTTGGCGGTCTTGAATACACACTTACGGTCAATAAGTTCAAATATATAAAAGATAAAAGCGGGAAAATAGGCAGACCGAATTACTTTATAATTCTTGCACTTATTTCTGTTTTCAATCTTTTTACAATGCTTCTCACATCCTTTCCTGAAAATAAATTTGATTTTTATGTAGCATCTGCATTTTTAGGAATGATAATTCTTATGTGGGGTTACTTTTTCTTCGCTTCAATCGTAATGAGAATAACAAGTTTTGAAGTTGAGAGTATAGCGTTTTTATTTGCATCAATAGGTCTCGGAATTGTAGCAAGTATTTACCCTCACGGTGCTTTGAAGCAGTTTTTTGCAATTGTGATAGGTGTGCTTGGATTTTGTGTACTTCTTTCGCTTTTGCGTTTTGTCGATACTATTAAGATTTTCAGGTATGTGGTAGGTTTTGGAGCAATTGGTCTTCTTGCACTTACTCTTATTATTGCAGAACCAACAAACGGTGCTTTGAGCTGGGTGAATATCGGCGGTATTTCGTTACAACCATCAGAACTTGTAAAAGTTGCGTTTATTTTCGTTGGTGCGGTAACACTCGAAAAACTTCAGTCGATAAAACAACTTACGCTTTATATTGTTTTTGCCGCCGTGTGTGTTCTTGAATTATTTTTAATGTATGATTTTGGTGCGGCACTCATATTCTTTTTTACATTTATTGTTATTGCATTTATGCGTTCCGGTGATATAAGAACAATTATGCTTATCTGTATTGTCGCTGCATTAGGAGCAGTACTTATAATTCTTTTTAAACCTTATGTTGCGGCGAGGTTTTCAGGATATCTGCATATCTGGGAGAATATGGACACAACGGGTTATCAGCAAACAAGAACTTTAATTTATTCTGCAAGTGGAGGTCTTTTCGGGTTAGGACTTGGTAACGGTAAACTCCGTAATATTTTTGCTGCAGCAGAAGATCTGGTGTTTGGTGTTGTTTGCGAAGAATACGGAATAATTATGGGTTTTTTAATTCCGATTACATTTGCTTTGCTTACTGTTGCAATAATACTGAATGCTCAAAAATCAAAATCAACTTTTTATGCTATAAGCGGTGTTGCGGCTGTATCTATGATTTTGTTCCAGACAATGCTTAATGTTTTCGGTGTAACCGATTTACTGCCGCTTACCGGTGTTACATTGCCGTTTGTAAGCAAAGGCGGTTCAAGTATTATATGTTGTTTTTGTCTTTTTGCTTTTATGAAATCGGTAGATACAAGAACATTCTCTAATTTTAAACCGGATTTAACGAAACCGGCTCCTAAACAAAAGAGGAGGGTTAAAAATGAAATCGACAACTAAACGTGGCTTTATTGTGCTCTTGTTGGTAGCGGTATTTACCGCAGGACTTACTTACCTTGCTTTTAATTTAGGAACTAATGCAGAAAAATGGGCAACTTTAAGAGTTAATAATCATCTTGTGAAT
>JAFSBS010000143.1 GCA_017437165.1 Clostridia bacterium | reverse complement strand
TGTGTTATTGTGGAAACATATACAATGTTCGGTTGTAAAGGGAATTGACTTTACAACGTTCAGATTCTGTTTATCACTGTTGTATAATGCAAGCGAAAATTCATCCAACACAAGTAAATCTGCATTTTTAGTTTTAACTGCACTTACTGCTCCATCTGCAGTTGAAAAGGTTCTTATTTCTTTCACTTCTTTTTCAATAGTCTTTGCCGCTTCGTAAGATAATGAATCTATTTCGACTGCGACAGTTTTTTCTTTTACGTCAATTTCTGTTTCTGTTTTTGCACACGAAGAAACAAAAAAAGAAAAGCAAAGTATTAAGCAAACAATAGTTTTAATCTTCATAAAAAATCCTTTAAATATTTTATGAATAACATAATACTTCACTTTTCGACAAATTTCAACATTTTAATAAAAAAAATACAGAATCAGGAAAGAAGCGAACGCAGTATAAACTGCAAAACCTGATTCTGTGTTTTTCAGGAATATTAATAAAAACTAATATTCCTCCCCCTATAGGTTTCTCAAACCCCATTGAAACAATTGGTGTGATAATCGTTCCAACAATTTATATTTTATCACAAATAATACTTTTGAAAAGTACTTTTAGTTAAATGATGTATTTTTGACTAAAAATGACATTTTTTTGCATTTTCTTTTGATTTTATTAAACCAAAAGTGTATTTGTTTTGAAATACAAGGAGTAAAAACAGAAAGCAGAAAAAGTTATATAATTTTAAGTTTACGAAAAATTTTAAATTATAGAACTTGTTGTTTTTAGAGATATTTAGTTATAATCAAGTCCGCAGGACTTCCGAAATTTTCAATTTTCAACTTTCAATTTTCAATTCAAAATAGCACTCTGCATTCAGCATTCTTCTGTAATGCTCATTGACGCAACTGCATTAAGTTCAAGGTCTGCCCTTTTGCCACTTAAAAACTCGTAGTACCCCTGCGAACCTACCATTGCGGCATTATCACCACAATATTTAAGTTCAGGCATATAAAGTGAAAAACCATTTTTCTCACATTCTTCTGTCATTTTTTTACGAAGCCTTGAGTTAGCGGAAACACCTCCCGCTAAAACAATTTGTTTTACATTATTATCTTTAGCCGCAGAAATAGTATTTTTTGTAAGTATATCTGTAACAGTTTTTATAAACGATGCACCTAAATCTTCCGGTTTTACTTCTTCACCCTTTTGGGAAGCATTATGTACTAAATTGACTGCAAAGGTTTTAAGTCCCGAAAAACTGAAGTCATATTTACCTGTAGAAAGATGTGGCACAGGGAATTTATATTTATTCTCATCACCATTAACTGATATCTTATCAAGATTTACACCCCCGGGGTATGGAAGCCCGACAGTTCTTGCCGCTTTATCCATTGCTTCCCCTGCGGCATCATCTCGTGTTCTGCCTATTACCTCAAACTCAGTGTAACTTTTTACATTGACAATATGACTATGACCACCTGAAACTACAAGTGCTAAAAAAGGCGGTTTCAATTCTTCATTTGTCAGATAATTTGCTGCTATATGTGACCTTAAATGGTGAACAGGCACAAGCGGTTTACCTGTTGCAAAAGAAAGACCTTTTGCATAATTGACACCAACCAAAAGTGCCCCTATAAGACCCGGCGCATAGGTTACTGCAATAGCATCAATATCATTCAATGTACATTTCGCTTCTGTTAAAGCATTTTTTACAACACCACTTATAGCTTCAACGTGACGTCGTGATGCTATTTCCGGAACAACACCACCATAAATTTTATGTTCTTCAACCTGACTTGCAACAATATTTGAAAGAACTTTCCTTCCGTCTTCAACTACTGCTGCTGCAGTTTCATCACAAGAACTCTCTATACTTAAAATTTTCATTTACTTTCTCCTAAAGTCAATGTGTATATTATTGCATCTTCTTTGGGTTTGTCGTAAAAATTCTTACGTACACCTTTATTCTGAAAACCTAATTTTTCGTAAAGTTTTCTTGCAGGGGTATTGCTTACCCTTACTTCCAATGTAACTAAATCACATTTTTCTTCTTCCGATACTTTTATAAGATGTCTTAAAAGCGACTCTCCTATACCAAAACCACGGTAGTTATAGAAAACTGCAATATTATCAACGTAAACTTCTCCCAAAACATTATTTGCACCAATATAACCTGAAACTTCATTTTTAGTTATCGCCACAAAAAAACGGGCATTTTCTTTTTCTAACTCTGTTCTTAAAGCACTTTCGCTCCACGGTGTAGAAAAACATTGTTTTTCAAGCAGTACTAAATCTTTCAGGTGAGTTTCGTTCATTTTTTCAATTGTAATATCATCAATCATTTTGCATCATACCAAGTTTTACCACAATTAACATCCGCTGTAAAAGGAACGCTCATTGTTACCGCATTTTCCATCTCTTGTTTTAAAAGAAGTGATACTTCCTCTTTTTTGTTTTCAGGTGCTTCAATAATCAATTCATCATGCACCTGCATAATCAAGTGTGCTTCAGGAACTTCTTTTTTGAGTCTTTCCCACACTTTAATCATTGCTATTTTAATAATATCTGCCGCTGTCCCCTGAATCGGCATATTCATAGCTACTCTTTCGCCAAAATTACGAAGATTTGCGTTTGAAGATGTAAGTTCCGGCAAATATCTTCTTCTACCAAATACAGTTTCTGCATAACCCTTGTTTTTTGCATCACTCTTGCATTTTTCCATAAATGACGCAACACCGGAATAATTTGCAAGGTAACCTTTTATATACCTGTCTGCTTCCTGAACAGAAGTACCTATATCATTCGAAAGACTGAATGCACCAATTCCGTAAACAATGCCGAAGTTTACAGCCTTTGC
>JAFSBS010000142.1 GCA_017437165.1 Clostridia bacterium | reverse complement strand
TCTCTGTCTCCCGGAGAAATCTGTGCTATAAGTTTTTCTATAAGCGACGAAATTTCTTTTTTATTGAATGCTCTGCTTTCCAATAAAATTTTACACATAGCAAGTGCTTCTTCATTAGTGAGCCATTCCCTTTGAAGTTGTACTAAATAGTACCCATTTTTTGATTTATTGTATTTAATAATATCTTCGCTTTCAGAAAATTCATTTTCCCCGATAAAACTTCTTAATTCTTCAATATCGCGCTGAATTGTTTTTAATGACACATTAAAATCATTTGCCAATTCTTCTTTTTTAATTAACTCACCTTTATTGAGTCTTTTATACATATTTAAAAGTCTGTAACCTTTATTTGTTTTGTAATTAACACTCATTTTATCACCACGCAAAAAGATGTGATGGACAATTATAGACCACCACATCAATTTTAGCATATAGTATTAAATTTATCAACTTAATTTTTTTCAGATAAAATTTTTCTTACCCACCGTTCTGTAAAATCATATTTTAGCGCCAGTTCCCTGACATTGGAACCATCAAATTCTTCAACAATGCATTTTTTAATATATTTACCCGAATATAAATGCAACGGGAATGAAATTTGTTGACCTTTAAAATGATTGTATAAAACAATAGTATTTTCTTCACCAATGAGTTCTGCTATTTCTTTATAAACCAACGAGAATTTTTCAGTTTTATTTTCTTTCAATGCCAAAATCTGCCCTCTCCTTTGTTATTATCTGATTTAATAATAACAATCAAGATGGACAGATTATGGCTTTTAAAAGAAAGGATGTGTAAAAATATGAAAAAATGATGTTAAAATATTTATCTGTTTTTGAATAAATCTAAAATATCTTTGCTCTGGGATTGAGAATTGTTTTTGTTTTGTGAATATTCTTTACCTTGTTCCCAGTCTATTTTACGACCTTGTGGCTTTTCGCCTTCTCGCACTGCATCTTTAATCATACTGTTATTTTTAAAAAACATAGCATTGTCTCCTTTATTTTATAAAGTCAATTTTATTCCCTTGTAGTTCCGGCATCAGAGCGTTTTTTTCGCCATCTGCCGTCTGAATTTCTACTTCTGTTTTGTCCTGCGGTAGGTCCTGTTTGTACTATAGGACCATGTGTATCCTTTGGACTATTGCTTTTGGGTGTGCCTGCTGAATCCTGACCGAATTTATTGCTTTGAAAATCGAACATATTTTTCACCACCTTTTATTCTTCAATGTCATTTTCTGTAACTTCGTCAAACATCTCTTGATAAAACCACTCAAATATTGGTCCAACTTCAAAAAATTTGATTAGTATAAAATCTGCAATACCTAAAAAAAGTTTAATGCCCTGTCCCATTTTTCTACCACCTTTGTAATTGTAAACCCAAAAATTCTTTTGTTTACACCTTTATAATACAGCTTAAAATAGACAGATTTTGACCTTCTTTTAAAAATTATTGCAATTTATTTAAAAATTCTGCTTTTTTCTGTGTAAACTCCTCTTCTGTAAGAACACCTTTTTCTTTCATTTCAAACAATTTGTTTATTTGCTCCATAACATGATCGCTGTTGTATTTTGGTTGCGGTGCCGGTTTTGCCTGTGCCGCTTCTTTTGCCTTTTCAACTATATTACCTGCCTGTTGTGTAACAGATTCGGTAATATTTTTTGTAACACTACTTAATTTTTCTGCCGCGGCACCTAAATCTACATTCGGTGTGATTTGCGGAGTTTCAGTTGCTTCATCTTATTCTGCACAGTTAAATAAATCAAATATCACATTACCACTTAAATCTAAAAATCTTATTAAACCAATTCCTAAAAGCAAAATAGTTGCAACAAGAATTATAAAAAATCCAGGTCCGTAAGAAACATCTATATCAACTGAAAATTCTCCTCCACCGCCATCTGCGCTGAGTTGACCCGGTGCTATAAAAATGCTTATAAGCATAACTGCAGGGGCTGCAAGACAAGCAATTTTTTTATACCCCGCAAATTTACCTATATATGTAGTTGCTAAAATAACAACAATTGCAATTAAGAATAAATATCCCCATAAGCCCGCATCTGTTATCATTGTAAAACCATTTACACTGCTTGATGAATCTCCAGAAACACCAAAAGCAGAAGTAGAAACATCTACCGATGAAAATGGCAACGCTAATGCAATAACGCATATAGCACAAAGTATAGCATTTATATGTTTTATAATTTTTTCTTTCATTTTTATTAACTCCTTTTGTTTTAAAGTCAGAAACTATAGCCCATTATTTCATAAGCAAAACTTTCACTATCCTCTGTGGCATTTTCATAAGTGAACTTTGCTTTATCTGAATCAAAATATTCTGCTATTTTCCTGTCTAAATCTTCTCTTAAAATCTCTTTTTTATCTAAATAACAACCCGAATAAAATTCACCATAATCCGTATAACCCTCTTCAATATAAGCCGTATGAAGCATCGTAAATTTACCATTTTCGAGTTTATAAATTTCAATTCCGTAACACCCTTGATTACCATAATAATTCTGAATAAGACCACTGTTTTCTATGTAAGATGTGCTGTATGTTCTATATAAGGTCTGTTCAACAATTTTTCCGTTATGGTAAGTGCAGAGTCTTTCGCCGGTCGCTTCAATTCCACTACCTAAAAAGAGTTCGGGAACATCATCATTATCAACATAAATCAGATTAAATGAGTTGTACCCTTCTTTAGCCGCTTTTTTTACATAATCAGAATACGCCTGACGCCATGGTTCTGAAAAAGGTGCTTCTGTTTCAGGTGCTTTTGTAGTTGTTGGTTTTTTAGTTGTCGGTTCAGTTGTTGTAGTTTCAGTTGTAACCGTCGTCTGCATTACTTCACTTTCAGTT
>JAFSBS010000141.1 GCA_017437165.1 Clostridia bacterium | reverse complement strand
GTTACATATATTGATAAATACTTAAATGACAAGCAATATAATAAACCTTTCTATATGTGTGAATACGTCTGTTCAATGTCAACAGGCGACGTATATGACTACTGGGAATTAGTTGATAAATATGACAACTTCTGTGGTGGTTGTATATGGGAATTTGCTGACCACTCAATTTCAATGCTTGATGATGAAGGTAAGCCCCGCTATTATTATGGTGGTGACTTTGGCGACTTCCCACACAACAGCATTTGTTGTATTGACGGACTTGTGTTTGCAGACCGATCCTTAAGACCGGGCTATTTTGATATGAAAAAGGTGTATGAGCCTTTCAGAATGTCATTTGAGAATGGTACTTTAAAGGTTAAAAGTGTTTTATATTACACATCTCTTTCAACCTGCTTCTTAAAATGGCAGGTTACAAATGGTAAGCAATTAGTAAAGCAAGGGGTTATTGAAACTCTTGATATTGAAGCTCAACAAGAAAAAGAATACAAACTCTTCGACGAAGATGAATTAACATTAACTGAAAATGCATTCTTAACTGTTACAGTTCACCAGAATGTAGAAACTCCTTGGGCTCCTGAAGGCTACGAAATCGGTTTCGGACAGTTTGAATTACCTGTAAAGGCTTTGAACTTAACACGAGAAAAATATCAAATTTCCGTTATTGAGAATGACCGTTTTGCAGAAATCAAAGTTGGTAGCAACGAGTATGTATTTGACAAGAGCTATGGTAGAATTAAATCTATAAAACGCAACGGAACTGAACTTTTAGACGAGCCTACAAGATTACAAATCTGGCACGCACCTTGCTATAATCGTGGCTCTGTTGATGAGTGGTACGCCAACAATTTACACAAGGCATATCAAAAAACATATTACAGTAAGGTAACTAAAAAAGAAGATGGAGTAGAAATTGAAACTTCTATTGCTTTTGGTGGTCCCGCAAGTCCATCTACAATTAAAGGTATATTTACTTACATCTTTAATAACGATGGTACATTAAAAATCACTGCAGACGGTACTGTAAAAGATGTTGCTCCACTCCTCCCTCGTTTTGGTCTTGAATTCATATTAAAGGAAGAAAACGAAAAACTAAGATATTTCGGTTTAGGCTTTACAGAAACTTACCCTGACCGTTATAAATCTGCTCGTTTCGGTGAATATGATTTAACTGTTACAGATAACTTTGTTCATTATGTAAGACCACAGGAAAACTCTTCTCACTACAAGACACGAAGAGTTGATGTGGGTAAAGTGGGTAGCGTAGGTCTTCGTGTTACACCTTGTGATGAAACAAAAGACTTTTCGTTTAATGCTTCGCACTATTCAGCAGAGCAATTAACTGAAACTGCTCACGATTTCGAGTTAAGACCGGAACCAAGAACAATTCTTAACATCGACTGGAGATTTAACGCAATAAGCGAAAACAGTGAGCTTAATAACGAAGAAAATAAACGACTTTTAGACGATAAGACATTTAAGTTCTCATTTATGTTTGAGCCGATTGACTTTCAATAATTGAGAGTTAAAAATTGAAAATTGAAAGTTAAGGAACGCTTCGCGTTTGATAAAAAACGGATAATTGAGTATTTCTCAATTATCCGTTTTTCTTATTCTGGAATAATTATTGTACCATCTGATTTAGTTGCAATATTTGTCACAACTTCAGAAGTATTAACCTCACTTTCAGCAACTTCTTCAATTATAATCTCAGGTGCTAATCTATCAGGCTTTTTCATACCATCCTTACCCTTTGTAGAAAATGATACATCAAACATAATTTGTGAATCGGCAGGAATTAAAAATATTTTAAATCCCGTTTCAGTATCAAAGCCTTCTAAAATCTGTGTTTCAATCATACCTACTTTATATTCAGTTTCAAAATCGCCTTTTATCGACACAAATTTATCTTCTTGTGTATTATTAGTTAATAGAACAGCGGTATTAAAAACAATATCACCTTCGATATTTGTATAATCATCCAAACTCACAGAATCAATTGTGAAATCAGAGTTTTGCAATACATCTTCTTGTTCATCTGACTTCCCACAAGATACAAGCACTAAAATCACCGATATAACTACTAAAAATAATGATTGTTTCATACTCTTACCCCGTTTTTAAAATTTATCTTGCTACTTGCACACTCATCATTCGGCACTACTCTTACTTGCAACAAGTACAAATGATAGAATATAGTCGCTCACATCATCGTAGGGGCTGACTTGTAGTCACCCGCGAGTAGTATGAACCTGTTTTTTATTACGATAAAATAAATGAGAACACTAAACCAAACTCCTTGCGAAGCTGAAGCCATTAATCAAAAAAATCTCGGCTTCGCGTTATTTTATTTTTCTATCTCGATTGGTTAATTTTAAAATTAAATTTATTCCACTACTACGGGCGACCAAAGGTCTGCCCCTACGATTGTGGGAGTTAATTTTTTTCATTTATAACGCAACGCTGTTCCTAGATTGTGCATTATGCATCGTGAATTGTGCATTAAAAGCCTTTCTCACGTTCTCAGCTCTCCATTTTTCAATTCTCAGCTACCATAAGTGCAGAAGCGCAATTGCTTTCAGGGTATGCAACAATCAAAAGTGTTCCGCTATCACCTGAAAAATACTTGATATGAGCCTTTTTAATATACTCGTTATATTCTTCAACAGTTAATTCTTTACACCACGGTTCATTTATATTAAACATCGGTTTTGCATCATTTATATAAAGATGTTTTGAAACAGATGTTTCTGCTGTAAACATCATTCTGTGTTCCATCGGGTAATATTTTGTACTTTTAATTCCTGCACCCTGCCAGAACTCTTTATTGTACTTACCCAATTCATTTGCATCTACAAGAAATGCTTTTACAGGTTCTCTTGTAATTTCAAAGAACTTCATTAAATCGTGTGCTTTCAAAAATTCTACAGTATTTGTCATTTCTTTCGTAATCCGGAATGAAACCGAATGGCTTGAAATAACAAAAGGCAAGCTCTCTTTTGTTAATTCTTTACTGCTAAACTGTACTAAACCATAACTTTCTGAAGGTTTAAACCATTCATTGTGCGTAAGTGAAGTAACATCTTTATAAATTGCCACTTCTAAATCTCTTATTTCCTTTGAATTTAAAGCAGGTGTTAGTGATGTCAACACAGCATCTTTTGATTGTATGTAAACAAATTTATCCATACTTGTAATTTGTTCACCTAAAAATGCAGACCCATTAGTTTCATCATCTTTAATAGTTTTCCCGAACAAAAGCTGCTCATAAATATCTTTAATTCCGTTTGTATCCCAGAGTTTCAGAATTTCTTCGGCACTTTCTTTACCAATACATCTGTAACTTCTTATAACTTCAGAACCATCTTTTAATAAGTATGTAAATTTTATACTTTCAGTTGTTTCTGATTTTTTATCATCTATTACTACAGAATGAATGTCAAGAATACTTTTAAAATCTTCAACATTATTGAACTCAATGAAATATCGCAATACCGGAGTACTTACATCGTAATAATCAGCAATACCTATAAGTTCGTAAGTGTTTTCATACAAATCATAAGGTGCTTCAATTCTGATTTTTTCTATATCTTCTACTTCAGGTAATCTGTTTTCATAACCTAAACCACCCATAAAGCAGAACAATGAAATAAGAGCAGTACTACCAACAATTGCTACTAAAGGTTTTGCTTTTTCTTTCAGATTTGCAATTCTCACAGTGCAAATTATATTGAATACAACTGATAGAATTACAGCAGAGCCTACAAAAACTGTCAACAGAATAAACTGTTCAGCAGGTGTAAGATTTTCAAAAACTGACATTGTTCTGTATTTAACAGAAACATTTATTACATTTGCATAAGGATTGAAAGCATTATAAGAAACTTCTGTTATAGTAGCGCCCAAAACTACAGGTAAAGAAAACGAATTTATAATTGTAACTAATTTATGCTTGTTCGCAATACCGCAATTTTCAAACTTGAAATTCTTTTCAAAGTAACGTTTTATTAAAACCAGACCTGAAACTGATAATATAATCCAGATTACCGGGTGAAGAAATCTGTCGGCAGATACTTCAAACGGTGCTGTATAGTACCCAACCGTTACATATGAATAAAATTCTTCTAACGGGTCTAAAAATGTAAGGTTTTCTAAAACCGGAAAATCATCTAAAGTGTAACCACGCAAAAAAGCAGCTGCAGAATAATTTACTATACTTATTACACTAAAAGGTAATAAGGCAAGAGAAATACTGTAAAGAACTGCCTCAACTTTTCTGCTTGTAAAAACTGCCCCTGCAACACCACACATATATCCCCAGAAAAGCGTTTTTAAACTTATAAGTACATCTTCTATAAATGGTGCTATAAAGCCAGCTTCAAGTGAAGCATATTTTAAATTTAATGATAATGCAATTATTTTAATTACTACTACAATCATAACAAGTGCCGTTAACGGAAGGAATACCTTTCCGGTAAAAATTGCACTTCTCTTTTTTGGTTGCAACAATACAGCTCTTGCGTGATTTTTATTTAATAAAAACAAGAAACTTCTGAATGCAATAAAAAAACCACCAATAAGAGTTACTACAAAATCGATGTCAAGGTAACTTAAACTCAGTGAATCGTCTCTTACTTGTTTTTTTACAATTATTTTTACTAAATCAAATCCGTTATCAGCATACCACTCACCTAAAACACTTACAGAAAATGCAAAAGCAAAAATAATTATAAAAGCAATTGTAGGAATTATTGAAACGCTTAAATTAGCAATATCGATTTCTTTCTTCAATATACTTTCTTTATTTTTCATATTAAAACCCCCATTCGGAGTGGGGAAAGTACTCATTTCCCCCTCCGATTAAATCATTGGTTGTAATTACGCCGGAATGTAGTACGCATTGTTTACTCCATCGACATAATCAATAAATAAAATCTTACCTTTTAATTCTTCATCGTAATAAGAAATGTGTGCTTTTGTTAAAAGAGAGTACCTTTCTTTTGAGTTTTTAATTTCTTTTACAGGTGCATCAGAATAATCCAAATCATCCACAACAGAACCATAATAATTCTCTACTTCTGAATAATATTCATCACCGAAGTAATCTTTTACAGGATTACGTCCATCTTCTTCACCGAAAAACAGAACATCATTTTCCAAATCAGCATCCGGAATGAAATATGCTGATGGTTCATATATACCAAAATACAATTCATTTCCAATTGCCCATTCACACTTCCACTCAAAATATTCTTTTGCATCCGCTATAAATACACGCTCAAATTCTGCTTTGTTATCAGTTAAATATT
>JAFSBS010000140.1 GCA_017437165.1 Clostridia bacterium | reverse complement strand
CTTGGGGTAAAATCGGTGTAGATGTTGTTTTAGAATGTACAGGTTTCTACTGTTCAAAAGAAAAATCACAGGCACATATCGATGCAGGTGCTAAAAAAGTTGTTATTTCTGCTCCTGCAGGTAACGACCTCAAAACAATCGTTTACAGCGTTAACGAAAATACTCTTACAGCTGATGATACAATCATCTCTGCTGCATCTTGCACAACAAACTGCCTTGCACCTATGGCAAAAGCTCTTAACGATTATGCTCCTATCCAGAGCGGTATCATGAGCACAATCCACGCTTACACAGGTGACCAGATGATTCTTGACGGTCCACACAGAAAAGGCGACTTAAGAAGAGCAAGAGCAGGTGCTGCTAACATCGTTCCTAACTCAACAGGTGCTGCTAAAGCTATCGGTCTTGTTATTCCAGAACTTAACGGTAAACTTATCGGTTCTGCACAGAGAGTTCCTGTTCCAACAGGTTCAACAACAATTCTTACAGCTGTTGTTAAAGGCACAGACGTAACTAAAGAAGGCATCAACGCTGCTATGAAAGCTGCTGCTTCTGAAAGCTACGGCTACAACGAAGACCAAATCGTTTCTTCAGACGTTATCGGTATGAAATACGGTTCACTCTTCGATGCAACTCAAACAATGGTTTCAAAAATTTCTGACGAACTTTATGAAGTTCAGGTTGTTTCATGGTATGACAATGAAAACAGCTACACAAGCCAGATGGTTAGAACAATTAAATACTTCGCAGAACTTTAATTTTAATAAAAAGCCTTGCAGTGAAAACTGCAAGGCTTTTTTAGTTTCAAGTTGTAAGTACGCAAGTTACAAGTATTTATAAAAATATACTTGTAACATTCCTAAAACTCCTTCATATACTGTTAATGAAGTTTTGGGTGTACTCCACCCCTTCAAACATATTAAGGAGGAAAATTTATGACTGATAACAACAGAAACTGTTGCACAGAAACAAACCTTAATCACATTAAAGAAGCAATCTGCATTGATACCAACAGAGTTTATGACTCTTGTGCAGATAAGGAGTGTCTTAAAGATTTAAGAGTTTACTTAACTGACCGAGGTCAATGTATTCTTGACAATGCATCTTCTGTTAAATGCAGAGGTGCTGAAATTCTGAATTGTCTTGTTGAAGTTGAAAAAGTTCCTTTTAACAAAGGTTTTTATTCAGTAGATTTAACATTCTTTGTTAAAGTTGCAGTTGATGCATACACCTGCCCTACTGCACAACCTAATTTACTTGAAGGTCTTGTTACATTCTCTAAAAAATGCATCCTTTATGGCAGTGACGGTAATGTAAAAATATTCTCATCAAATTACATTGAAAATGGTTTTGATGAACAAAACGCTATTTGTAACGCCAACCCAAGAGCAAAAGTACAAACAGTTGAACCAATTTGCCTTAACGCTGAAATCTGCCGAGTATGTGACTGTTGCAACACAATTGCCGATTGCTGTGAAGGCAGTATTCCAAAACATATTTGTTGTTGTTTTGATGGTAGTTTTTCTAACAATTGCAATTGTGAAAAAGCACTTAAAGTTACTCTTGGTGTATTTACAATCATTCAACTTGAACGCGATGTTCAGATGCTTATTCCTGCTTATGACTTCTGCGTACCAACAAAAGAATGCAAGTGTGAGACAGAAGACCCATGTGATATTTTCAGAAAAATCTCGTTCCCTGTTGACGAATTTTTCCCACCAAACCAAAAAGAAAAAGACTATTGCAGTGAACAAATACCATATATTAAAGGTTCTTGTGGTTGCGGTAAGTAAAACTAAAAAAGCCTTATGCTTCAAAAGAAACATAAGGCTTTTTAGTTTTAACCTTCGTAAACTAACCTACTTTCAATCATTTCATCAATATTCTCTAAATCGTACCATTTACCAAGTACAGGTACGTTTTCTGCAACATCTTCACCTTCAATAGCTAAAATGCATTGTTCAACTGCATCGTAACCTATTTTGTATGAATCCTGCGCAACAGAACCTATAAGTTCCGGCATTTCAGTTGATTTCATCCATTGAATCTGTTTTGTACCAGCATCAAATCCACAGAATTTTATATCTTCATATTTACCACTGTTAGCGGCAATTGCATCACTCACCTGTTTTACGACACCTTCATTTGTCATAAATACCGCATCAACATCTTTTTCAACAAGAGCATTAAGCGCATCAACATAAGCGTTGTTACTGTCACCATCTTTTACTTCTTTTACGATTCTATACTTGCCTTTTGTCATCATATCATTATCAGCAAGTGAAATAAATTCATCAACAAAACCTTTTGTTCTGTCAACACCAGTATCTGTCTGGTCGTGTTGAATAACACCTATAACATATATATCACCACTTGACGCTATGTCGGTTTTTATTGCATTAAAAAGATTACAAGCCGCTGTAGCTGCCGCGTTTGAGTTTGATGTTGAAACTGTAGAAATGATTGGATTCTTTCCTTTTTCATTTAATGTTTTAA
Source organism: Clostridia bacterium (assembly GCA_017437165.1). Lineage (GTDB taxonomy): Bacteria > Bacillota > Clostridia > Oscillospirales > Acutalibacteraceae > DTU089. Next base: position 570 of record JAFSBS010000140.1, on the reverse strand, counting down.
TATCAGATTCCCACAAACCACTATCAAACTGTACAACCGGTATTTTCTTGTCATAAGCCTGTTCTAACATATCGGTAAACCCTTCACCGATTGTTGCAATAACAAGTCCTGAAACATTGTTTGAAAGTGCAGTCTGAACCATTTCCTTTTGTGTTGGTAATTCTGAAGCGGTTTCAGAATTAGGACCACGAAATGTTATTTTATAACCACCGTATTTTTTTGAAGCATCTTCCGCACCTTGTTTTACAGACTGCCAGAAAGCGTGTGACTCACCTTTTGCAACAACTGCAATTGTTTTCATTTCATCGTTGCCCCCATTTTCTTTGGAAGCATCGGCACAACCGCCAAAACTTAAAACGACCAACAGAGTTGAAATGAGTAGTGATACTATTCTTTTAAATTTCAAAACTAACGCCCCTTAATTATTAATATAATGTTAAGAATACTGTTATTTTACTATTTTATTCCGGAAAATTCAACCATTTTAGCGATTTTATCTCTAAATTTATCAAAAAGCACTGCTAAAACTACTATAAACCCTGTTAAAACATAGGTTACATAAGTTGAATT
>JAFSBS010000139.1 GCA_017437165.1 Clostridia bacterium | reverse complement strand
GTGTTCGTCACTCTGTGGGTTTATCCACATTTCAGCGAAAGAACGGACATCTCCGAAAACAGATGGTATTATATAATGTAATAACGGGGTGAAGTTGCAAGGGGAAGATAAAAGACTGTGAAGAATTTTTTCTGTCTTTGCAACATCCATAAGACTTTCTTTACTTGTAGATGTTTGAAAATTCAGCAAAGCAACGAGTGAATCTATAACTTTTGAATGAAAAGGTGAAACTTCAGAAGTAAGGCGGTGAAATCCGCCTGTGTTGTATTTGGTTGTGAATTCGTCAAGAAGTCTTGTTAATTCACGTCGGTCTTCTAAATTTATAAGCCTTTTTAAATTGTAAGTTGCTTCTTTGAAATAATCCATACTATCATTAAATCTTGAGAGATTATATATCGTAATAGAAACATTTTTTGCAAGTTTCGGGGTGAAAAGGATGCTTTCTTCAATATCTTTTAAAACGGTAAGTGTTTCAGCCTTCAACTCAGGGAAATTATCGTAAGCTTCATTTGATGAAAATTTGATAATGAGATTTGTGAGTTTACCAACAAGGTCTGAACTTGTGCTTACACTATTCTTGAGAAAAGTGAGGTTGTTAATAACTGCACCTAAAATGTCATCTTTATATAAAAGATTGTTTATTGATTTAAGTTCATTTGCAACCGCTCTTAAAAGAGGTGTGTTGTCAGGGTTCTCTGAACATATTCTTCTCAAAAAATCAAATATTTCACCTTTGAAACCGGAAGACTCTTTCTCCTGACGCACCATTTCATTTGCAATATCTTCAGTAGGTACAAACATACCATTAACATATTGTTCAATTTGTTCTGTTGTGGTTGTGTTTTTAGCAGAAAGCAATTTGAATGTTTCTTCAAGAAGATAAATGTTCTTAAGGTAGGTCGCCGCTACTGCAGGGTCACGCAAAAGCGTGAGTAAAAGTGTAGGGGCGTCCTGACCTTCAAGGAAATTTGTATTGTGTTTTAAAATTTCACTCTGGTTATGAGTCTGAATAACTTTTGTCGGGTCCTGTATGTTGAAAGGTACAGTCGGCTCGACTTGCGGTTTCAGTTGAGCAGACTGATTTTTATTTACATACGGGGTGACAATTCTTAATACGTCAGCCAACGAAACTACTCCTTTTAAAAAATCTCGTTTATGAATACAAATACTCTATAATAATACACTATAAATATAGCACAAAAAAACTCGAAAAATCAAGGTATTTTGTCAAAATATCTAAAAAACCCTTGATTTTTTTTAAAATAATGGTATAAATATATTATAGGTGTATTGTAATTTGACATGAAGTTGTGTTATAATTACAATACAGAAATTTAAGGAGGTCTCACAATATGGGAATAGTTGAACCCGGAATGGAAGCCATGCTGGATGTTTTTGTCCATGAAACTGATACTATGTTAGAAGAATTGGATGAAGTCCTTATTGACTCCGAAAAAGCACGTAATATTGATGATGACAATATAAACACTATATTCAGAATTACACATACAATCAAAGGCTCGGCAGCAATGATGAACTTTGAAGGTATGTCAAACCTTGCTCACTCTATAGAGGATGTTTTCTATATACTCAGAGAGAGTCCTGAAAAACTTAAAATTGTTTTTGATACAATATTTGATTTGGTTTTTCAATCTTCAGATTTTCTTAAAGATGAACTTAATCAGATTCGTACAGGGGTTTATGAGCCAAGTGATCCGAGCGAACTTATTGATAAAATTCACGGTCAGGTGGCAGTTTTAAAGGGAGAGGCACCTGCAGAAGTATCTGCTGAAGAAAATATACAACAAGAAGCAACAGAAACACAGATTGAAGCGGAAGAAGATTCTGAAACACTTCATATTTTCTTTGATGATGGTTGTCAGATGGAAAATATCCGTGGATTTATGATTGTTACTCAACTTGAAAAAGTATGTGATTCTGTAAAAACTGTTCCGGCTAATATTGAAAATGACCCTGAAACTGCGGCTGAAATTGAGAAAAAAGGTTTGTTTATCACAATTAAACCTGCAGAGGCTTTACAGGAAGCAATTGAAACAGTTGAATCCGCATTAAGCGTAAAGAGTTACGAAGTTGTTTCAAAATCCGAAAGTGTTAAGGAAGAACAAGTTAAAACTGAAACACCCGAACAAGTAGAAGCCGAATTGAAAGCAGCGGGAATTGAAGAAATTAAAACAGAGGCACTTTCAAAAGAAGTTGCAGCAATCAAAAATGCTGCAGAACCACAACCAAAAGCAAACAAAACAGCAGCGAAAGAAAATGCAAAACAAAGTCTTTTGAGTGTTAATCAGGCTAAACTTGATAAACTTATGGACCTTGTTGGTGAAATTGTTACTACTGAATCAATGGTTGCTCGTAACCCTGACATTCAGGATTTAAAACTCGACAATTTTACAAAATCTCTTCGTGAGTTAGATAAATTGACAGATGAACTTCAGGATATCGTTATGTCTATAAGAATGGTACCGCTCCAGGGAACATTCCATAAGATGAGCCGAATTGTCCGTGATATGAGTAAGAAACTCGACAAAAAGGTTGAACTTGTTACAATCGGTGAAGATACTGAAGTTGATAAAACAATCAACGATGCAATTGTTGACCCACTTATGCATATGGTAAGAAATGCGGTTGATCATGCAATTGAATCACCTGAGCGTCGCCGTGAATTGGGTAAACCGGAAATGGGTACAGTTACTCTTCATGCTCGTAATGCAGGTGGCGAAATTCTTATTGATATTTCAGATGACGGTTCAGGTCTTGACCCACAAAAGCTTATTGCTAAAGCAAAAGAAAAGGGTATCTTGACAAAACCAGAAAGTGAATATACAGATAAAGAAGCGTTCCAGCTTATTATGGCTGCAGGTTTCTCAACAAACACTACTGTTACTGAGTTTTCAGGCAGAGGCGTTGGTATGGACGTTGTAAGAAAGAATATTGAACAAATCAATGGTTCAATTTCAATTAACAGCGTTAAAGACCAGGGAACAACATTTACAATAAAAATCCCACTTACAATCGCTATTGTTGATGGTATGAATATTGGTCTTGGTAATAATGTGTTTACATTACCTATTACTTCTATAAAGCAATTGTTCAGACTTACAGATGAATCTTCAATCGTAAAAAATACCAATGGTGCTGAAATGATTATGATTCGTGGTGAATGTTATCCTATTTACAGATTACATAAAGTATTCGGTATCGGTGATAGTGAAAAACCATTTACAGAAGGTCTTCTTATCCACGTTGAAAGTGGTAACGGCAATGCTTGCTTCTTCGCAGATGAACTTTTAGGCGAATATCAGGTTGTTGTTAAGCCGTTCCCTGTACTCTTTAATCATTACGGATTAAAGAAAATGGGACTTTCAGGTTGTAGTATTTTAGGTGATGGTAGCATAAGTCTTATTATAGATGCCGCTACGTTAATCGCAAATAATAAAAAATAAACAGAATGGAGAACATATATTATGAATGAAAATGTAACAATGAATACAGATGTAATCGAAGAATTAAGTAACAGATATTTATTATTCAGAATTGACGAGGCTTATTACGGTTTATCATTAACATCAGTAAGAGAAATAATTCAGGTTCCGAAAATTACAGATATTCCCGGTACACCTGAATATGTAAAAGGTATCATCAATCTTCGTGGTGGTGTTGTTCCTGTAATTGATGTGCGTCTTAAATTTGCTATGCCTGAAAGAGAATATGACAGTCAGACATGTATAGTTGTTTTAGATGTTCATGACACAAGTGTTGGTTTAATTGTTGACCGTGTTTCAGAAGTTGTTACAGTTGAACAGTCACAACTTGTTGCACCACCTGATATGGGTGATGTTGTAAGCAATTATCTTGACTCTGTTTCAGAAATAGATGATAAAATTGTTCTTAACATTGACTGTGTTAAATTTTTAGAGCAGGATGTTAATTCACTTCAGTTATAATATT
>JAFSBS010000138.1 GCA_017437165.1 Clostridia bacterium | reverse complement strand
GTAATAGGATAACCGAAGTAATGTAAACAACCTGCTCTTATTGCAGCTTCTGCAATAGCTTCGTTACCTTTCATTAAAACTTTTTCACCCATTTTTTCCACCTCTTATCTTTCTACTGTAATTACACAATCAGGGCACATAGTTGCACAGAATGCACAGCCAATACATAAGCTTTCATCTGTAACGTGTGCAGGGTGATGTCCCTTTGCGTTAAGTCTTGAAGTATCAAGTGCTACGATTTTTTTAGGACAAGCACCTACACAAAGACCACAGCCTTTGCAAACGTTGTCCGCGAAAGTAACTTTTGCCATAATCTTACCTCCAATAATCATACATAAATATCAACAGATATATTATACTATCTTTTTTTGTAATTTCAATGGGAAAATGTTATCTATTTCACCATTGAAAGAATTTACTAAATTTTCACTTACCGTTGTCATTTTTATTGGTAAACCTGAAAGATGAGACAACTCATCTGCACTCTTAACTGAAGCAATAACATCATCTTTAGTAGTGAGAACACCTAAATTAGAATTATTTACAATAGCGGTAAATTTAATTTTACCCGCAGTTTCAATTTCTTTCATAACTTCAAACGCACTAGAAGCATCCGGTGTTAAAGGTCTGTACATATTAAAAACAAACAACATTTCGTAATTATTTTCTTCCCTTATTGCAGCTTCATATCTGCCGAGTGCGTAAGCACCACGGTCATCGCCACCAATATCAAGTATCGCTACTGCACTTCTGTCATCAAGAATTGAGTAAACATCTTGTGGGAGCGCCGGTAAATCGACATTTGAATTAGCAAATTCAGAAGAAATGAGTTTTATTCCTGCCTTTGTTAATTCATCTAAACTGTCGGCAGTTCTGAAATACGGATTAACAATATCAAGGTCAGTAATAACTACTTTTTCATATTTTTCTTTAAGGTGCAAGGCATAATTTACTGCGATATTTGTTTTACCGCTACCATAGTGCCCTGCAAAAAGAGTAACTCTTTTATTTTCCAAATTGAACACCTCAAAGTTTGTTTCTTATAATCTTACCACTTGTTGTTTTTGGTAATTCATCACGGAATACAACGATTCGTGGATATTTATAAGGTGCAGTTTTTTCTTTAACATACTGCTGAATTTCTTTCTTTAATTCTTCTGTTCCTTCAGTACCGGGAAGAAGAACAATACTTGCCTTAACAACCTGACCACGAACCTCGTCAGGAGCAGCAGAAACACCACACTCTAAAACGTAAGGAAGTTCCATAATAACGCTTTCAATTTCAAATGGTCCTATTCTGTAACCTGATGATTTGATAACATCATCAACACGACCAACATACCAATAGAAACCGTCTTCATCACGCCAAGCAACATCACCTGTGTGATAGAAACCATCGTGCCATACTTCTTTTGTCTTCTCCTCATCTTTGTAATAACCTTTGAAAAGACCACAGGGCGCACCATTTTTAACATTGATAACAATTTCACCATTTTCACCAACATTAACTTCGTTACCATCTGCGTCAACAAGTTTAACATCGTAAATCGGTGCAGGTTTACCCATTGAACCTATTTTGTGAGAAGCACCTGTCATATTACCTATAATCATTGTGCTTTCTGTCTGACCGAAACCTTCTAAAATCTGAAGACCTGTTGCTGTTTCAAACTGACGATAAACTTCAGGGTTAAGTGCTTCACCGGCAGTTGTCATGTGCTGAACTGATGAGAAATCGTATTTTGAAATATCCTGTTTTACCATCATACGAAGCATTGTAGGTGGCGCACAGAATGTTGTGATTTTATATTTTGCAAACATTGGTAAAATGTCCGCTGCATCAAATCTGTCAAAGTCATAAACAAATGTAGGTGCTTCACAAAGCCATTGTCCGTAAAGTTTACCCCACATAGATTTTGCCCAACCGGTATCTGAAATTGTAAAGTGAAGACCGTCAGGGTCAACATTGTGCCAGAACTTTGCAGTATGGAAATGACCTAAAGGATATTTATGACTGTGCATTGCGGTTTTCGGATAACCTGATGTTCCTGATGTAAAGAACATAAGCATTAAATCATCACCGCAAGGTGACTCTTCCGTTCTTTCAAAATGAGAACTGAAACGAGCGCTTTCTTCGTCATAATTTCTCCAGCCGTCTCTCTCACCATTAACCATAATTTTAATTTCTAATGACGGTGAAGTTTGTGCTGCTAAATCTACCTGATGAGCAGTATCTCCATCGCCTGTACATACAATCGCTTTGATACCGGCTGACTGGAATCTGTACTCAAAGTCGTGTTCTTGTAACTGGTTAGGTGCAGGAATTGCAATTGCGCCTAATTTGTTAAGTCCTATCATTGCAAACCAGAATTGATAATGACGTTTTAACACGAGCATAACTCTGTCGCCTTTTTTAATACCTAAAGAAGCAAAATAGTTTGCCGCTTGTGAAGACGCCTTTTTAATATCTTTAAAAGTAAATCTTCTCTCAACTTTATTTTTATCAATATGAAGCATTGCAAGTTTAGTTGGTTCTTTATCAGCTAAATCATCAACTAAATCAAATGCAAAGTTGAATTTATCAGTATTCTTGAAAGAAATTTTTGTAGGAGTACCGTTTTCATTCTTTTCAATATCAATATATTTATGATATATACGGTCTTTTGTATCATTTTCTATTGTCTTTTTACTGTCAAGCGCTTTTGCTTTTGCCTTTGCTTTTGCATATTCAAGTTCAGGAATAGGTTCGCCTGTAGGGTTAAGGACAATAGCGTAGAAAGTACAGTCTTTACCATCAACAGCTATCATACCGTGAGGTGTTGAACTGTCGTAATAAATACTGTCACCAGCTTCAAGAATTTCGTAGTGTTCGCCAACCTGAACCTTTAATTTACCCTCAATTACAATATCAAGTTCCTGACCTGCGTGAGTAGTAACTTCAATTTCTTTATTCTGTTTTTCTTCACTGTATGTACTACGCACAAAAAGAGGTTCAGCAATTCTGTTTTTAAAAGCAGAAGCAAGGTTATAGTAAGTCATACCATGTGCTTTTTCGATTCTCTGCCCTTTACCTGATTTTGTATAAACGTAGTTTACGAGTTTTGGTGTGTGACCCTCAATAAGGCTTGTTACGTCAACATTAAGAGTTTGCGCACAACGATAAATAAAAGCAAAGTTTAAGTCTTTATTACCATTTTCGCACTCAATGTACTCCGCTTCACTAACACCTGTTTTTTCAGCCATTTGTGCAGTTGTGAGATTTTGAATTTCTCTGAGTTCTCTGATTCTTGCAGCCATTTCCTTGATTTTAAAATCAAGTGCTGTAATTTGTTCCATTTTTAGTTCCTCCGATTATTCTTTCAGAGCGGGGTTACTTTTAAAAAAATAACCCGCCCCAAAGATATGATCTTTGAGACGAGCGTTATAAACAATTTATAATACCCGCGGTACCACTCAAATTGCAGAAAACCTGCCACTCTTGGAGTCTATCAACTCCTATGCATTTACGCAGCAATCACGGAGAGATTCTACTAAGCATCTGCTTTTCTTTCTCCCGGCTCAGAAACTACAAGTTATAAACTTTCACCTGTGACTTGCACCACCCGTCACTTCTCTGCAAGGGAAGAATTTATAACCCCTTTTCTTCAATGCCTTTGAACGTATAATACCATACCACATCTCTTATAATTTGTCAAGAAAATAATTGGAATTTTTTATAAATTCAGTTGTTAAAATTTGTAAATATTGCAATAAAGAATTAAAGTTTATTTCTTATGATTTTACCGCTGATTGTCTTTGGTAATTCGTCACGGAATACAACAATTCTCGGATATTTATAAGGTGCTGTATTCTTTTTAACGTAATCCTGAATTTCCTTTTTGAGTTCTTCTGTACCTTCTGTACCTTTTGTTAAAACAATACTTGCTTTAACAACCTGACCACGAACTTCGTCAGGAGCAGCAGAAACACCACACTCAAGAACATACGGAAGTTCCATAATAACATTTTCAATTTCAAATGGTCCTATTCTGTAACCTGATGATTTGATAACATCATCAACACGACCGACATACCAGAGGTAACCATCTTCATCTCTCCAAGCGGTATCACCTGTGTGATAAAGACCATCGTGCCATACTTCTTTTGTTCTTTCTTCGTCGTTGTAGTAACCCAAGAAAAGACCACAAGGCGCGCCATTTTCTGTATGAACAACAATCTCGCCTGTTTCACCATCCGGCACCGGTTTGCCGTCAGGGTCAACCAAATCGATATCATAAAGTGGTGATGGTTTACCCATAGCACCGATTTTGATTTTGGAACCATCAAGATTTGCAATAGAAAGAGTTGTCTCAGTCTGACCGAAACCTTCGTAAATTTTAAGACCTGTTGCCTTTTTAAATTGCTTAAACACTTCCGGATTAAGTGCTTCACCCGCAGTTGTAGCGTGTTTTATTGAAGATAAATCATATTGTGAAATATCTTGTTTTATTAACATTCTGTACATTGTAGGTGGTGCGCAGAATGTTGTTATATTATACTTTGCGAACATCGGGAGAATTTTTGCCGCATCAAAACGCTCGAAGTCGTAAGTGAACACTGCACCCTCACAGAGCCATTGACCATAAAGTTTACCCCAGAGCGCTTTACCCCAGCCTGTTTCGGAAATTGTGAAGTGAATACCATCACGATAAACATTATGCCAATGTTTTGCAGTAATATAGTGACCAAGTGGATATTTATGACTATGAACCGCAATTTTAGGGTAACCGGTTGTACCTGATGTAAAGAACATTATAAGCGGGTCATTACCGCAAGCAGTTTCTTCATCGCGTACAAATCTGCGTGAGAAGAGTGGGAACTCCTCGTCAAAATTATGCCAACCGTCTTTAGCACCATTTGCAACAATTTTAACTTTTAAATCAGGGCAGGTCTTTTGTGCTTCGTCAACTGTTTCTGTAACTTTTCCGTCTGCAGTAGCAACAATTGCAGTAACACCCGCAGCCTGGAAGCGATATTCATAATCGTGAACAACAAGTTGATTAGTTGCAGGAATTGCAACTGCACCTAATTTGTGAAGAGCTAAAATAGCAACCCAGAACTGATAGTTCCTTTTAAGCACCAAAAGAACTCTGTCGCCTTTTTTTATACCTAAAGATTTAAAGTAGTTAGCTGCTTGTGAAGACATTTCTTTCATATCCTTGAAAGTAAATCTTCTTTCTGTCATATCATCAGAGATATGAAGCATAGCAAGTTTATCGGGTGATTTTCTACCGATTTCATCAACTATATCAAAAGCGAAGTTGAATTTATCTTCATTATAAAATTCAATTTTGTCACAAACACCATCTTCATTAAGGAAAGTTTTTACAAACTTATCACTTACGAGTGGTCTTTCAATCTGTTTGGTTTTATCCTGATTTTCAGAAACGAATTCTGCAGTTTCTTCTTCATCATTCATAACCATAGCAAGGAATGTACAGTCTTCACCATCAACTGCAATCATACCGTGAGGAATTGAACTTTTATAATAAATACTGTCGCCTTCTCTTAAAATCTCGTAATTATCACCAACACGAACTTTTAAAGAACCTTTTATAACGAGGTCAAATTCGTGACCAGCGTGTGTGCTTACTTCAATTTCTTTTGATTGAAGTTCGCTTGAATACTGGTAATTTACCCAGTATGGATTAGCAAGTTTTTGTTTGAAACGAGGTGCTAAATTCTGAATCAATTTACCGTCTTCATTTGCAGTAACTTTACCATTCCCACGGCGGGTTACTGTGTAAGAAGAAAGTTTTGCGCTCTGACCTTCTAAAAGGTCTGTCATTTCAACACCGAATGCAAGAGCACATTTATGAACGAATGAGAAAGGTAAATCATCCTCACCTTTAACAAAAGATACATAATCCTCTAATGTTACTTCTGCTTTTTGTGCCATTTCTTCTTCTGAAAAACCGTAAATTGCGCGTAACTCCTCAATTCGTTCAGCAACCTCTGCTAACTTTTTTGTTACTTTACTGTCTGCCATTACAATCATTCCTCTCGAAATTAAAATTTTTAAAAGAAACACACAAATAAAAAAACCGTCTCAAAGTAAAAACTTTGAGACGGAAAACTTTTCCGCGGTACCACTCAAATTGCAATAATAAAATATTGCCACCTTTAAGGTCAAACAACCCCTCTGCACTAACGCTGCAGTTCTTTCGGAAGAAACTTACTGTTACTTTCAGCCCTTCAGCTCAGAAGTGATAGGTTCAAGGAAAATTATGTTATCGGCTCACAGCAACCGCCGACTCTCTGGAAACAGTCATTTTCAACCGTCTTCGTCATCGCTTTTATTTGTGATATTCATTTAATGTAGTTACAATAGCACTTTTATTTTTTCTTGTCAACACTTTTTTGAAAATTTTCTTAACTTTTTCAATAAATTTTATGTTCAATATTTATTGATTGTTACAAAATAACAGATATACACATAACTTTTGTTGACACTCTTTTCATTATATGATAAAATTTATGAGTTAAAAAATATTGGATAAAGGCGGTTATTAAAATGGCTAAAAATTTAAAAGACATTGACAAAGCTGCTGAAAGCAAAGGTTCATTCCTTGTTACAGTATGGCAGTTTGTTAAATTCATTGTTGTAAGTCTTCTTGCAATGATTGTTCAATTCGTACTCCTCAACACACTTCAACTTATCCCTGCAATTCAGGAACTTTACAAAGAACCATTCAGTTGGTGGGTATTTGTTTATCCTGTAGCAGTTGGTGGTTTAGGTTACTTTATTGTCAGCAATGTAGCTAACATCATTGCACAGATTGTTGCTTTCTTCGTAAACAAAGAAAAAACTTTCAATTCAGGTGCTAATGTTGCAGTTGCACTCCCTATCTACATAGTATTCACAATTGCACTTATCCTCTTCTCTGCTTGGCTCAACCCAACATTAAAAGAAGTTTTCATTGGTTTTGAATGGTGCAATGAAACAATGGCAAAAAATATTGCTACAATGATTTGCTCTGCTCTTCAATTCTTCCTTTACTTCCCGGTTGATAAAATTCTTTTCCATAAGAAGAAAGAGGAAAAATAAGTTGCAAGTGTGCAAGTAGCAAGTTGCAAGTAAAATAAAAACAACTATATCCTATCATTTAAAGTCGGTTTTTACACTAACTATAAATGATAGGATATTCTTATTTAAAGAAATTCTACTTGTTTAAATGTGATTGTATTCGGTGTTCTTCTATCTTTTATAAAGTTAATGAAAATAGTTTCTGCTTCTTCAAAAGAACAATATTTTTCATAAAGTACGCCACTACCATTAGAACCGACACTCATTTGAACTATCGCTTTATTATCACTATCAGTTGTTACTTGTATAAATAAAACGTCCCCAATTTCTTCTGGTGGTGTTAATATAACAAATTCATATTCACCGTCCCAGAGTCCCCTTAAACTTTCCGTTACATCTTCGACTGTGCAATCGCTTATATTTTCGCAACCATCAAGTGACAACTCAAACTTTCCTGTATATTTTACTTTTCTTAACTCTGCTTTTTTTAATAAACTCTGCATCATTTCCAACGTTGATTCGGGGTCATCATAATTTAAAATTTTTGCATCTTCAAGAGCAATCATAGCTTCTTTTTCGTTACCTATACCCGCATAAGCTACTGCTAAATTAGAATGGTGAACCGGATTATCAGGCTCAATTCGTTTCGCATCTTTGAACACTTTAAGTGCTTTTTCATATTTGCCTGACAATATATAACCTGTTCCGACCTTTGAAAAAATAAAAACATCGTCTTTGCAGTACATCATTGCTTCTTCACCGATAGCTTCTGCTTTTTTGAAATCTTTTTGTGCAATAGATAAGTCAAGATAAAAACTCCACGCCTTACTGCAACTTCTGTCAATTGACAATGCTTTTTTCAACATATCTTCAGCAGCAGGGTAATTATATTTCTCAAATGCAATTTTGCCTATCATCGCAGTAATAACTGCTCGTGCCTTGTAATTTTCAGTATATTTCAAAGCATTATTAAATAATTTTACTGCTTTATCATTTTTATCGAACGAGTATTTTACAAACCCCTTTTTAAAAATAACTTTTGCTTTTTTATCTTCATCTTTAAAAACACCATTTGTAAGACTATAAAACTCTTTTTCAATAATTGAATTGTTTTGTTTGACAACATCAAGAACCGTAAAAGATTTGTAAAATAACACTATTCCGGAAAATACTATACTTACAAGTTTTATAGGCTTATTACCCGACAAATCAATTGAGCCGGTATCTATGTATTCGTAAACCAGTAAACCTACAGCCCCTAAAATACAAAAAACCGCTAAAACTCTCATAATCAAAACTCTTATACTCATATAACTCCCTCCTGTTTTATGTAAGTATATAATATTATTGTTGCAGAGTCAACAATAACAAGTTTCAAGTGTGCAAGTAGCAAGTTGCAAGTAAAAGTAATAAAAACAACTACATCCTGTCATTTACAGTTTTTTCAACTTAAATGACAGGATGTTTTTAATTACAATTGCCGAGCGCAGGTCCCACAATTATTCTTTATTCACTATTAACTAACGAATTTTTAAATTTAAAAATTCGTATTATTCCAACCCCAATCAGCATAACCCATATATTTAACATATACTCTGCTTGGAGAAATTCCTAACACATCTTCTAAAATATCACAAACAGTACAAGTCATTTTAAGAGCACCATCTTTTGATACTCCACCTAAAAGGTCAACATCAACAATTGCACTGTCTTCGCTGTTGTCACCTTTAAACCAAAGTTTCTGATTATCTTCGATACCGACCATAAGCCAGGCTTCAGTCTTCCCCGGGAAACTTTCAATTGCTTTACCGAATTTTGCCTTTAAGATTCCCGCTTTTTCCTCTGTTACATTTACTGTTGTTTTTAAATTGATATATGGCATTTTAATTACCACCTTTCATTTTTATAATTAAAAATTTCGGAAGGCTTCGCCTTGATTATAATTTAATAAGAATAAAACTATATTCTTTCATTTATGATGGAGTGTAGTTTTTTATCACTAATGACCAACCACTAACACCTGACGACTGACAACAGACAACTATTATAATAGCCGACCGCAGGTCCCGAAATTCTTCATTTTTAATTCTTCATTCTTGCGTAGCAAGTTACCTGTTCCACTTTCTGCAAAGTTCGAGAATCTGGTCTGTGAATTTAGCAAGGTCTTTGTTTGCACCTTCTACATTATTTTCGGCAACTCTTTCGAGTTGTTGTACAGCAGTCATAAGACGTTTGAATGCAGGAGTTATTCGTTTACCCTGAAGTCTGCCGGAACCATATTCTGATTGTGGAACTTTTGGTTTAACTCTTACACCATCATTCTTGACAAGGCATACGCCTGTAACAATATCCCAACAATCACCACTGAATGGTGCAGTTGCAGAGAAGTGTAATTCTTCATTTATTCTTGCAGTAAGTGTTTCACACGCTTCTTCGTTACCGTGAATAACGAACACTTTTTTAGGTGGTTGCTCGAATGAACCAATCCACTTCATAAGTCCTTCGTTATCGGCGTGACCACTTATTGCATCAAGCACTGCAATTTCTGCATTCACCTGAATTTCTTCGCCAAATAGTGTAACTGTATCTGCACCATTTACGAGTGTACGACCTAAAGTCCCCTCTGCCTGATAACCAACAAAAAGAATTGTTGAATCTTCTCTCCATAAATTGTATTTTAAATGGTGACGGATACGACCGGCTTCACACATACCACTTGCAGAAATTATAACTTTTGGCGATTTATCAAAGTTAATTGCCTTAGAATCATCTGTTGTAATTGAAAGCTCAAGTCCCGGGAAACTTATGGGGTTAATACCCGAATCTAAAAGTGCTAAAGTTTCTTCGTCAAAACATTGTCTCGAACTTCTGTCAGAGAAAATGTTTGTTGCTTCAACAGCAAGAGGACTATCGACATACACTCTGAAATTATTATAACCTTTAATTAAATTCTGCTCTTTAATTTCTCTTATAAAGTAGAGAAGTTCCTGGGTTCTGCCGACTGCAAACGAAGGGATAACAAGGTTACCGCCACGGTCAAATGTACGCTGAATAACATTAACCAAGTCACCTATATAATTAGGTCTGTCACCGTGACTACGGTTACCGTAAGTTGACTCCATAATTACATAGTCAGCGTCGGTTAAATAAGTAGGGTCTCTTAAGAGTGGTTGTTCGAGATTTCCGATATCACCCGAGAACACTAACTTTTCGGTGTCTTTATCTTCAGTAACCCACACTTCAATACTTGCAGAACCTAAAAGATGACCTGCATCTGTAAAGCGTATTTCTAAACCTTTATCTACCGTAACAACAGTATTATAAGGGCAAGGTCTGAAAAGTTTCATAGAACCCACTGCATCATCAATCGTGTAAAGAGGTTCATATTTTTCTGCACCTGAACGCTTCGCTTTTCTGTTACGCCACTCTGCTTCAAATTCCTGAATGTGAGCAGAGTCACGAAGCATTATTTCACAAAGTCGTGTTGTTGATTCAGTAGCATAAACTCTGCCATTGAAACCGTGTGCATAAAGCAGAGGTATTAACCCCGAGTGGTCAATGTGAGCGTGAGTAAGTAAAACATAGTCAATATCAATAGCGGGAACGGATAATTCCTGATTTTCAAAAATATCTTTACCCTGCTCCATACCATAATCAACTATGATATTTTTACCATTCGCCTTAATTAAAGTACAGCTACCTGTAACTTCATGGGCAGCACCAAAGAAAGTTATTGTCATAGAAAATCAACTCCTTACTATTTTCTACGTTCATTTTAACACAACGTCGAATTTTTTTCAACAAAATACCTAAAATTTAATTCTTTATTCAAAATTTATTGTTAGCATTACCCTAAAAATATTTATGCATTGAAATACAACTTTTAGTTTGGTATAATAATATTTGATATGAATTTAAAAGAATTTTTCAAAATCTGGTGATAAATAATGGAATCATTAAAAGAAATATACAGAATCGGTAAAGGCCCATCAAGTTCACACACAATGGGACCTGAACACGCTTCTAAATTATTTTTGGAAAAAAACCCGAAAGCATCAAAATATTTAGTTACACTTTACGGCTCACTTTCAAAAACCGGTAAAGGTCATATGACCGACAAGATTATTATTGATACTTTCAAAAATAAAAATATTGAAGTAATTTTCGGTGATGGTGACGAGAGTAAACTCTACCACCCTAATACTATGACACTTGAAGCATTTGACGAGAGTGGTAAATCACTTGATTTCTGGCGTGTTTACAGTGTCGGTGGCGGTAAAATTCAAATTGAAGGACAACCATCTGTTGCAGTTCAGGATGTTTATCCACTTAACACATTCGCAGAAATTAAAGCATATTGCGATAAAAAGAATATGAGACTTTCTGAATATGTAAGAGAAGTTGAGGGTGACGAAATTTTCTTGTATCTTTCAGTTGTATGGGAAACAATGAAACAGGCAATTGAACGAGGACTCAGTACAGAGGGTGTTTTACCCGGTGGGCTTGATGTTCAGAGAAAAGCAAAAATTCTTTACAATCAAAGACACATTGACGAAAGTCCTGAAACTAGAGAAAGCCGACTTGTTTGTTCTTGCGCTTTTGCAGTAAGCGAAGAAAACGCAGGTGGCGGAACAATAGTTACTGCACCTACTTGTGGTGCAAGTGGTGTTTTACCCGCTGTATTATATTATATGCAGAAAAAACGCGGATTTTCAGACCTCGCAATTTGTAATGCTCTTGCAACTGCAGGACTTATTGGTAACATAATTAAAACAAACGCTTCTATAAGTGGTGCAGAATGTGGTTGTCAGGCGGAAATCGGTTCTGCGTGTTCAATGGCATCCGCCGCACTTGCAGAAATGTTCTATATGAATTTAGACCAGATTGAGTACGCCGCAGAGGTTGCTATGGAACATCATTTAGGTCTTACCTGTGACCCTATTTGCGGTCTTGTTCAGATTCCTTGTATTGAAAGAAATGCAGTTGCCGCTATGCGTGCAATCAACGCGTTAAACCTTGCAAACTTCTTAACTCACACACGTAAAATCTCATTTGACGTTGTTGTAAAAACAATGTATGAAACAGGCAGAGATTTGTTCAGTAAATATAGAGAAACTAGTGAGGGAGGACTCGCAAAAAACTATCACGATTGATAGCTTTTTGCAACTAAGTTTGCCTTCTATTTAGTTACTAGTGTGCAAGTATGCAAGTTGCTGGTATTATAAAAATTAAATTACTCTATCATTAAAGTTGATTATTACTTCAACTTTAATGATAGAGTCTTTTTATGTAATTATAAACCCAAAAGCTCTTTTTTCTTCTTTTCAACTTCGCCTTACCCATCTCAAGAAGTTCTTTAAGTTTTTAATTTAGTCAGTTACAGAAATAATAGGTGTGATTGTTGTAGTTAATTAAGATCGTGCCGGTACAACATAAGTGAAGTATTCATACTCATTATTAGAGTTTGGCACTCCAACTGTGAATTCAAAGCCATCAGTTAAGTTTTGTGGGTCAACATCAATGATACCAAAAGTACGAATAGTAATAGTTTCACCAGCTGAAAGGAGATAGTTCTGGCTAGTGTGTTTTCTGATTGTATTACCAGTTCCCTTTTCTACGATAGCAGAGAAACCAAGATTGATATAATCGGTACCGGCATTGTCATTGAGACTATATCCTTTTACCGGGTAATCAACTCCGTTATATGATACTGACCATTTAGGATCCCATTCGCTAGCAAAACTCGCAAAACTAATGCTTCCGCCGCGGTCTTTGTTGGTAATAGTGAATGTTACAGAAACATAGCAGTGTCCAACACTTGCGGCAAAAAGAGTATTGGGAGTGTCTGTAGGTTCAACATAATTTGTACTATTATTGCTTACATAGTAAGTAAGTGAACTGTTTTCTAATGTGAATTCTGCTAAATTGGTAGAAACAGTTTCACCAAGTGAGTATTTGGTGACAACTTCTGTATTGGTTTCTGTTGAAGTAGTTTCCTCCTCCGTATCATTGCTACTGCAAGCACAGAGAGTAAAGCACAATGTAATCGCCAAAATAAGTGATAATGTTTTTTTCATTTGTTTTTCCTCCATAAAATAAAAAAGTGTGTGCAACCGAAGCTACACACACGAAAAATACATAGCCCCGATTTGCTGCGACACAAACTTTCACTTCCTACAAAGGTATGCGAAAAAAGAGCCTGTATTTTTACCAAAACAAAAATACACACCTATGTAGGAAAAAATTATTAAGTTTGTGTCGCAACTTTAGTTTACCACATATTTTCCAATTTAGCAATAGTTTTTGTTGAGTTATCAGGAAGCAGGGCTTCGCAATCAGTTTACGCGTTGCAATCGATTGGTTTATTATAAAAGAAATTTACTCCCACTACTGCGGGCGACCACAGGTCTGCCCCTACCATAGTGGGAGTTAATTTTTCGTTCCATTTACAGTGCATTTTCACTTTAAATTTCTTGATTAGAAGCATAAATTCACTCACTTCATCGTAGGGGCTGACCTTTGGTCGCCCGTTACAACTCATTAAAAGCAATAAATAAACTAAAAAATGAAAGAATTTAGTTATTATTCAAAAATATTTACAATCAAACGCGTAGCGTTTCCTTCAATTCCGAATTACGCATTCCGAATTAGTTAAAGCGCAGCACTAAGGCACTCATACCCGGTAAGCTTATTACTAACCTCATCCGGCTGATGTCCGCCGACAAAGAGAGTAATTTTGCCGTCCGGCTCTACTCTTGTGCCATCTTCTAAAACGGCTTTAATGAAGTATTTGTCAAGTTCAACTTCAACTTCTTTGCTCTCGCCTTTTTTAAGGTTAATAGCTTCAATACCACAAAGCTGATAAGTTGGTGTAGAAGTTCTTGAATCTGTAAATTGTGCGTAAACCTGAACTTTTTCTTTACCGTCAAAGTCACCTGTATTTTTAACATTTACAGAAACTTTTATAAGTTCATCATCTTCTGAAAGAATTTTAAAATCGTTATATTCATAATTTGTGTATGAAAGACCGAAACCGAATGGATATAAAGGTTCATCCTTATAGAAACGGTAAGTTCTGTTGTCCATACTGTAGTCTTCCATAGATGGAATTTCTTTTGTCTGGTAATAGAAAGTAAGCGGTGTTTTACCACAAGGTACTGCTTTACCGGTAATAATATTAGCAACCGCTTTACCACCCAATGCACCGGGGTACCAAGCGTGAATAATTGCTTTAGCGTGTTTTCTTACCTTTTCGCCTAAATCAATAGCACTACCACAAGTAATAACAACTATTAAATTATCTGTAACATCACAGATTGCTTCTGCTAATTTCATTTGTGTTGCAGGTAAGTAAAGTGTATTTTTATCACCACAACTTGAGAATTCATTTGAATGGTTTGTGTCTTCACCCTCAATAGTTCTGTCAAGACCAACACATAAAACTGTAAGGTCAGATTCAGATGCCGCTGCCATACCTTCACTGTAAAGGTACTCAAAACCATCCCATGAACTCTTGACTTCACTGCAAAGGTGTGAACCGTCTGCAACAAAGATTTTAGAGTCTGTAAACTCTCTGCGGATACCGTCAGCCAATGTTACATATTCTGATGCGTGACCAAAGTAGTTACCCTCAAGTGCTAACTGTGACATTGAGTTAGGGCCAACAACTGCAACCTTTTTGAAATCATTTTTATTTAGTGGTAAGAAGTTATTTTCATTCTTTAAAAGCACCATTGTTTCTTCTGATGCTTTTAAGTTGAGCGTTTTGTTTTCGTCTGAATCGAGTCTGTCGTAACCAATATCACTATATGGTCTCACATCTTCAAATTCACCTAAAGCCGCACGGATTGTGTAAAGATATTCTGCCGCTTCGGTAATATCTTCATCAGTTATTAAATCATCTTCGTAAGCGTCAATCAAATATTTGTAAGATTCGCCACAGTTTAAGTTACAACCGGTTTTAAGTGAAACCGCAGCGGCATCTTTCATACTATCTGCAAATTTATGGAATTCCCATATATCACGGATAGCACCGCAGTCAGAAACATAGTAGCCTTTAAATTGCCAGTCTTTTCTTAAAATATCCTGCATCAATGTTTTACTTGCACAGCAAGGTTCACCATTTGTACGGTTATATGCACCCATAACACCTGCAACGCCCGCTTTTTTAACTGCATATTCAAATGCAGGTAAATATGT
>JAFSBS010000137.1 GCA_017437165.1 Clostridia bacterium | reverse complement strand
ATAACTGCAAGTGACCAGTAAAGCGGAATAAGTTTCATAAGACCATTCATAACACCACTTAAAGATGGCCATACATTAAGATATAAGCAGATTGAAAGCGGGAACATAATAAGCACGCAAAGTGCGGTAATACTTGAAACTCTACCCCAAGCATGAACGCGGTCAAAATATGATTTTTCTGTTTTATTCTTTCTACTCATAATTAAACCCTCCATTCCAAGATAGCAAGGTCTGCCGGCAATACATTATACATAATAACTGCAACTACCATTGCAAGAATCATACCAATTGGCATAACAAATGGTTCAAGCCAAGTAAGTTTGAATTTAGTTGCGATTTTTTCAAGAACTAATGAAGCCACAACTGCAACAATAAGTGTAATTACTGACAACACACCTGCACCGTCACCAAATGTTTCAGGTTTACCTTTACCTGCAATTGCACGAGCAACGAATGCACCGATAAGACCGATAAATACAGCAGGAGTTAAAAGGTCGATAAAACCAGCAATACCGCCTGATTTTTTCTCTTTCTTTTCAGTTGATTCTTCCCCTGTCTCATCCTTTTTACCTAAACTAAGAACTTTCTTATGTAATGGTTTTGCAACGAAAGGCAAAATAACAAGTGAGAAGCAAATACCGAGAGTCATAACCCACGCAACACCTGCAAAAACTTCAGGGTCTGTGATTACTGATGAAATGCCGCCCTCTTGACCGAATGCAGTCATAGCATCACCTGCTGCCTTTGTTTCATAGAGGAGATTACCAAGAACTGATAATCTTACCCATGGAATTACAAGACCTAGTGATGGAGCTAAAACAATAACTGTAGCCAAAACTGATAATGCTGATGGAATTGTGAAAACTGCACTTGATGTAACAGCGTCACGCAACTTTTTCTTGTCAATACCTAATTTTTGACCTTGTTTCCAAGCTTTAACAAGGAAGAAAATAGACTGTGCAAGAACAAAAAGGATTACGCCACCGGCAATCAAGTACAAGCCTGTACTTTCTTTAAAGTCCATATCTTTCATCTCCTAAAAATTTTATGGGTATATTAAAACATTTTTTTGAAAGAAATCAATAAAAAAACAAAATAAATTCTTTTATAAATAATTTAACGATTTAATTGGTTAAAATTTTGTGTTGACAAAGTGAAAAAAATACTATACAATATAACACAATCAATTTAATCACCACTATCAAAAACAGTGAAGAAAACAAGACATAACTCACTCGCTTTCAGAGAGTTGCCGTTCGGTGCAAGGCAACACAGTGTTTATGTGTATAACTCATTTCGGAGTTGCATAAGTGAAATCATAGCTTATGACGGTTGACCCCGTTACAAAGTCAGGCCTTGTTGGAGGTCGCAGAGGTTGGCAAATGCCAATGAATTAGGGTGGTACCACGGTAGATTTTTCCATCGTCCCTATCAATTTGTATATTGATAGTGGGCGATTTTCAGTTTTAGGAGGAAAAAATTATGAAAAACGGTTGCGAAAAGTACATTCCTTTCACACCTATTAACATTCCTGACAGACAGTGGCCGACAAAGTCAATAGAAAAGCCACCTGTTTGGTGTTCAGTTGACTTGCGTGATGGTAATCAGGCACTTATTGACCCAATGAACTTACAGGAAAAAATTGAGTATTTCAAGACTCT
>JAFSBS010000014.1 GCA_017437165.1 Clostridia bacterium | reverse complement strand
AGTAACTTTAAATGATAGGATATACTTTTCAGTTTTCAAATAACTAGTACCTAGTACCTAGTCCCTGAGTTTCGCTATGCGAAACTTATGCTGTCTCTACTGAATTTGCCTTTTGAAGATTATACTTCTCAATAGCATTTTCACGCATTTTGTATTTAAGAATTTTACCTGCAGCGTTCATAGGGAATGAATCTACAAAGTCAATGTATTTTGGCACTTTGTGACGAGCCATATGGTCCATAATGTATTGTTTCATTTCTTCAATTGTCATTGAAACATCTTCTTTAAGAATGATACAAGCCATTATTTCTTCACCACATTGTTCATCAGGAACACCAATAACCTGAACATCTTTAACATTGTCGTGGGTGTAAATAAATTCTTCAATTTCTTTAGGGTAAATATTTTCACCACCACGAATAATCATATCTTTAAGTCTGCCTGTAATTCTGTAGTTGCCGTCAGGTGTCCTGCAAGCAAGGTCACCGGTATGAAGCCAACCATCTTTGTCTATAGCGGCAGCAGTTGCTTTAGGCATTTTGTAGTAGCCCTCCATAATGTTGTAACCACGTGCAACAAATTCACCATTAACCTCGTCAGGACAATCCTCGCCGGTTTCAGGGTCAACAATTTTACATTCAATTTCAGGTAATGCTCTACCAACAGTAGCAACACGAACTTCGAGCGGATCGTCTGTTGAACTCATTGTACAACCAGGGGATGCCTCTGTTTGACCATAAACAATTGTGATTTCTTTCATATTCATTTTATTGACAACATCTTGCATAACGGCAATAGGACAAGGGCTACCCGCCATAATACCTGTACGCATATAAGAAAAGTCTGTTTTCGGGAAGTCAGGATGCTCTAAAAGAGCTATAAACATTGTTGGAACACCGTGGAATGCCGTTATTCTTTCAGAGTTTATACAAGCAAGTGCCGGCTTCGGTGAGAAGTATGGAAGCGGTAAAATTGTACCACCATGTGTCATTGTTGCAGTCATAGCAAGAACCATACCAAAACAGTGGAACATAGGCACCTGAATCATCATTCTGTCTGCAGTAGAAAGGTCCATTCTGTCACCGATGTTTTTACCGTTATTAACAATGTTGTAGTGGGTAAGCATAACACCTTTAGGGAATCCTGTTGTACCTGATGTATATTGCATATTACAAACATCATTTACATCAACTGTAGCAGCAAGTCTGTAAACTTCTTCTTTTGGTACAGATGGCGCTCTTTTTATAGCATCTTCCCATGTAAGACAACCTTTTTTCTTGAAACCAACTGTAATAACATTTCTTAAGAATGGTAATCTTTTTGAGTGGAGTGGTTCGCCCGGTACTGTTGTTTCAAGTTCTGGACAAAGTTCACCGATGATTTCATCATAATTGGAGTCACGGTAGCCGTCAATCATGATAAGAGTGTGTGTGTCAGATTGTTTTAATAAGTATTCTGCTTCGTGGATTTTGTAAGCAGTATTCATTGTAACAAGAACGGCACCAATTTTTGTAGCTGCCCAGAATGCAATATACCATTGCGGCACGTTTGTTGCCCATACTGCAACGTGGCTACCCGGTTTTACGCCGAGAGAGATGAATGCGCGACAACACTCGTCAACATCATCACGGAATTCTGAATAAGTTCTTGTGTAATCAAGCGTAGTGTATTTAAAAGCATACTGATCAGGAAACTCCTCAACCATTTTGTCAAGTACTTGTGAAAAAGTAGCATCAATAAGAGTTTCTTTTTTCCATACGTATTTACCGGTATGAGTTTTGTTTGAATAAAGTGTTTTCTTTGCTCTTGAAGTGTTACCGAACTGAGCCATAAAACTAACAAAGTGTGAAAAGATAATTTCCATATCGTCGAGTTCAGGCATCCATTTAGGGTCCCATTCAATTGAAGCGAAACCGTTGTAATTTACAGAAGTGAGAGCTAAAACCGCTTCTTCAATAGGGTATTCACCTTCACCTATGAGGCAATATTTAGTTTCACCATCTTCTTTGGCAGCATCTTTAATATGAACGTGTTTTACATAAGCACCAAGATTTTTAATTGTTGTTTCAGGTTCTTCACCTGCAATGAAATACGGTGAGTAAAAATCCCAGAGTGCTGCAAGAGAATCACAAGAGAATGTGTTGAGTACTTCAAGTAATTTTGTTGTATCTGAGAAAAGTCCTGATGTTTCAATGATAATTGTAACATTGTTCTTTTCTGCTTCAGGAATAATGTCTGAAAGTACAGAAATAACTTCTTGTTTTTGTTCTTCAAAATCTGCACCGGTGTCGGTTGCTTTAATACGAACAAAAGGAATGTGAAGTGTAGAAGCAATCAGGAGACATTTGTTAAGTTCTTCTTTAAACGCTTCTCTTTCATTTTTTGACGCCGGGTTTTTAAGTGTGTCAATACAAGGT
>JAFSBS010000136.1 GCA_017437165.1 Clostridia bacterium | reverse complement strand
ATATGAAAAACGGCGAAACAGGCGTTTTATTCTCCTCACAGAATACGGATTTTTACCTTTACTATGCACCACTCAATTTCAATGATTGGTATCTTTTCAGCGTTATACCAACAAGTGCTGTTACTGAAAACAGAAACACCGCACTTTCTTATGTTGGTATAATGACATTCTTCCTTGTAACCGTGTTTATTCTGTTTACTATTTACGCAGTATCGTCAGAGCGTCGTAAAAAAGAAGAACTTGACAAAGTTCTTTATACAGATAGTCTTACGGGCGGTGCTTCTTACGCAAAGTTCTGTCTTGATGTAAAGAAACAGTTAAGCAAAAATCAAAAAGCCGCTTATGTGGTTATGGACCTTGATAATTTCAAACTTGTAAACGACTATTACGGTTATGAAATGGGTAATAAGACCATTAAACACATAGATACTTTGTGGCGAAAAATGCTTAAAGATAATGAGTTTGTTGGTCGAATTGCGGCTGACAGATTTGCAGTTTATCTTCGCTATTCAAGTGAAGAAGAACTTAACAAACGACTCGAAAAGTTCTGTGCTGATTGTCGCACATTCAACGACAAAAATATGTCAAACTACATTCTTGTGCCAAGTATAGGTGTTTATTATGTAACTGAGAATAATACTGACATTCAGAAAATGCAGAACTGTGCGGTTATGGCAAAATCACTTGTTAAAGGTGATAGCGAGTCAACAATTGCAGTTTACACAGGTAAAATAAAACGCGATTTAACTCGCAAAAAACTTTTCTCTGACGAACTTGCACACGCAATCAGAAACAATGAACTTTCAGTAGTGCTTCAACCACAGTATAATACCGAAACCGGTAAAATCTGTGCTGCTGAAATGCTTGTAAGATGGAAACGAGAAGATGGCACTTATGTACCGCCATCAGAATTTATTCCTATTGCAGAAGAAAGAGGATTTATTAAAGATATTGACCGATTTGTATTCCACAGGGCTTGTGTTGCTCAACAAGATTTAATTCAAAGAGGTTTTGAGCCTATTGATATTTCCTTAAATCTTTCTCAACAAACACTTCACGACCCTAAACTTATTGAAACATATTTAGGTATTATTGAAGAAACTGGTGCTGACATTTCACACATTCATCTTGAAATTACAGAAACTACTCTTCACAACAATCAAAGAAGTTTCTTGCGACTTTTAAGAAGACTTCACAAAGCAGGGTTCAAGATTTTGCTTGATGACTTTGGTACGGGATATTCATCACTTATGCTTCTTAAATCAATGCCTATTGATGCATTGAAACTTGATAAATCATTTATTGATGACTATGAGCATCCAAGAGGACGCAATATTATTGAATGTGTTATTGATATGACTAAAAAACTTGATATTACAATTATTGCTGAGGGTATTGAAACAGCCGAGCAATATGAATATATCAAGTCACAGAAATGCGATATAGTACAAGGTTATTATTTCAGTTATCCTCTTGAATATCGCAAATTCTGCGACACTATTGAAAGAAATCAATAATCACTTAAAAGGGTGTCTCAATTAGGGATTTAACAGCCTTAAATATTCGTGACCTATTCGTCTTATATTTAACTGAACATCGACTTCGTACAAACTGTTTTTCAGTACGGAGTCGATATTTTTTTCGT
>JAFSBS010000135.1 GCA_017437165.1 Clostridia bacterium | reverse complement strand
TAGGATTGTTTTTTAAAATCTTTTGTGTATATTTAGATTGTGTGTATTCTCCGGGTAAATCTTTACCAATATACACCCTTTGTCCACTCTCTATAATTTTATAGCACTCTCCTATATGACTTGCAATATAATCAGCAATAAATTGATGCACTGGTTCAGTCCCTTTATTTGAAAAAATATTATCATCAACCCAAACGATTTCCTCGTTATTTTGATTCATTTTAACACTATACTTCACACCACCATCTTCAGTGGTGTTATTTTTTTGTTCTGAATTTTCTGCAGTTGACTGCAATTCTGCGTTTTTCGCTTTTTGTGCGTTCTTTGATGCAAGTTCTAATTCATCTACGAAAATATTATTTATATCATCTAAAAGAGCTTTCATATCCCTCAGTGCTTCCATCTCTGGGCTGTTATGATAATTCTTCAACATATTTCTGATTTCACTTAAAAGTTCTTTTATAAAATCGCAGACTGTTCAACCTTTAAAAGCTCCGCAAATTGTTGTTTTACTCAAATCAAGATTTTCGAGTATCTTAAGTTCCTCCGGCACTTCAAGGAATTTAAAAAACGGATATAAAACAATTTTATTGCCTGAAATATCTAAATGTAATTTATTATCATCAATCTTCTCAAAATCGGCAATCACATCATAATTCCCCCAGTTTAAAAAATGCTCTTTTCGTATAAACACAGGTTTCACGCCATATTCAGAAAAGCAGTTATTTTCCCACTCTTTTGTATTATTTTCATCACGAGTTAAAATACCTATATTCTTAACAAACGGCAATATTCCGGTTATTTCAGATAATAATGTCAAATCATAATCAATAATCAACAGATTAGAATTTATGTAATCTTTACTTTCCAATTTTCTTTTAAAACTTTCAAATAATATTTTCTTTCTAAATGGTTTTAAATCAAATAAAATCTCTTTAATCCAATCAATCTTTTCTAAATTTTCGGAAACAACAACTGAACCTTTGTATTTATATATTAGTTTCTGAAACTCTAAATCTTCCAAAGTATCTTGTGAAACCGAAATAACAAAATGAGGTTTATTATTTATAACGATACCTGACCTTGAATAATCAAAGAGTTTTTCGCTACCTACCGTTCTTTTTAAAATTCTTCTATTTCTTTTTTCTTTTTTTACATCAGAATCCAATTTTAAAATAATCATAAAAACTCCCCTTTTTCAAAATATATGAAAAAAGGGAGTAATTTATTAACCATATATTGGAAGATTTGCCGGTTTTGAAAGATAATTCATTGGATTAACCCAACTACCATTTATCATAAGACCAAAGTGTAAATGAGCACCAAAAGAATAACCTGTATTACCGATTTCTCCAAGTTTTGTACCTTGTGTTACATAGTCACCAACATTAACAGTAACTCGTGACATGTGCGCATAATAAGTTTTTACACCATCACCATGGTCAACAACAACATAAAGTCCAAAACCACCATTATAACCACTATGGTATGCCGTAGTAACCTTACCCGCTTTAACAGCAACACTCGATGAACCGTATGAAGCAACACCATCACGACAGATATCTATACCATTGTGTTGCTTAGTAACACCATTTAAAGTTCTCATTTTATATGAAGAAGTAACGCAAGTATTACTGTATGGTACCGGCCATATCATATTACCGGTTGTACCACTACCAAAACTACTGTTTTCACCAGAAAGTTTATGCTCATACTCAAGAATCGCAGATTCACCGCGTTCAATTGCTTTTTCATATTCCTTACTTGAAGCATTAAGTTTATTAACAACACTCATAACTTTATCCAAGTCTGCCTGAATTTCATCTTCAGCATCCTGAATAACCTGACGAGCTTCAACCTGTTCTTGTTTTTTTGCTTCAAGGTCAAGAACTTTAATATCTAAATCTTCAATTTTTTCGTTTTTTTCTAATTTTGTTGCTTCAATCTCTTCTACTTTTTCCTGAAGTCTTACAATATCGCCTTCCAAACCATCTATAACAGAATTATCATGTTCAGAAATTCTTTCAAGAAGTTCTATTCTCTCAAGATAAGACTGAAACTGAAAATTATCAGAAGTAAGAAGATATTCTAAAGATGAAGCAGAACCAGACATATAAGATGCACGAATTCTTTCACCTAAAATAGTATAGGTATCAGCAATATCTTGTTGGATTTCAATTACTTGTAAATCGAGTTTCTCAACTTGTTTGTTAAGTGCTTCAATTTCATTTTTAATTTCTGTAATTTCATCTTCAACAACCTTAATATCAGCATCAATTAAAGCAATTTCCTGATTATATAGGTCAATTTGTGATTGAAGTACATCAATTTTATCCTGATAGCCACCAATTTCATCATCATAGGTAGCTGCTTCATCACGAAGAGCCTGAATTTTCTTTTTATTTTCCGCAATTTGCTCACGGATTTGTTCAATTTTTTTGTTATACTCCGCTTTTTCAGAGTCAGTAACCGCATAAACAGACAATGAAATTGACGATAACGCAAGAACAATAGCGATTATTAAAGCAATAACTCTATTACTCTTAAATTTAGTCATTTTCGACAACATTATTATGCTCCTTTAAATATTTATTAAGTGAAATAAGACTACCTGTTGTACCTATAACAACCCCAATAAAACCAAATACCGCAAGGAAGAACCAGATATAATCAAGGAATTCAACCGGGGTACCACCGAGTGTTGCCATAAGGTCAGCAAACCAGATAAGTGCTATTGAGTAAACAAGATATAAGAGCGCCAAAGAAACAACAGCAGAAATAATACCTAAAAGCATACCCTCAACAAGAAACGGCCAACGAATAAACGAGTTAGTTGCACCAACTGCTTTCATAATACTGATTTCAAGACGTCTGTTATAAATTGTAATTCTTATGGTATTTGAAACGATAAACATCGAAACGAAGAATAAAATAGCAACAATACCCAAACTTATATATGAGACGGCATTTCGTATTGTTTCGACTTTACCTGCTAATTCGCTGTTTTCATGAACTTGTAAAACTAAATCCATATTTTTAATTTTACCTACAGTATCATCAAACAATGAAAGGTCATCAACAACAACCTTATATGCATCAGGAAGAATTTCGGGTGAAAGACCATCTAAAAGCGCAGCCTTATCGCCGAACTGCTCTTTTTGATTTTCAAAAGCAACTTCACGAGGAACAAACTCAACAGTTTTAACATTGCTCATGCCCTCTAACTGTAGTCCCAGAGATTCAGTTTCATAATCGGTTGCTTCATCCTGAACGTAAACCATCACAACATTCTGACCTTCAATTAAATCTAATAAAGAGTTAATATTAAGGAAGATAAGTGAGCCTGTACCAACAATGATAAGACAAGCAACAAGAACTAAAACTGTAGCAACAGAAAGAAAACGATTAACCCAGATATTTTTAAAACCTTCTCTTGTAAGATAACCTAATCGCATACCTTTCATTGAGCATCCTCCTCTCCAAATACATTATAAGAGTCTGAAGGACGGAAATTTTTAGGTTCGGTAGGAATATCAACAAAAGGATTTTCATCTCTCGCCTCTATTGTTTCTACCCCATAAGTTTTCATAAGATAATCAAAATCAACAGTTGTATCATTTGAGTAGTAATTACCAACTTCATCTTCAGGTGTATCAAAACGATATGGTTCAACATCAATATGTGAAGCATCCGGAAAATCAGATTCAAGTTTACCATTTTTAATTGTAATAACTCTGTGATTAAAACTTTTAACAAGGTGATAATCGTGAGTAACCATAATAACAGTTGTACCATCTGAATTTATATGGTTAAGAAGATTAACAATATCGTAAGACATTCTTGGGTCAATATTACCTGTTGGTTCGTCGGCAATAATCATACTTGCATTATTAGCAAGAGCGCGAGCAAGTGCAACACGTTGTTGCTCACCACCTGAAAGTTGGTTTGGAAATGAACGTGCTTTTGAGTTAAGACCGACAAGCCCCAATAAATACGGAACTCTTTTTCTGATTTCAGTTTCTCTTGCACCGATTACACGCATAGCGTAAGCAAT
Organism: Clostridia bacterium; assembly: GCA_017437165.1. Classification (GTDB taxonomy): domain Bacteria; phylum Bacillota; class Clostridia; order Oscillospirales; family Acutalibacteraceae; genus DTU089. Next base: position 918 of record JAFSBS010000135.1, on the reverse strand, counting down.
ATTATCATAAACATTCATAGAAGGAATAAGTCTGAAATCCTGAAAAACAATACCAAGAGTTCTTCTGAAATATGGAATTTCTCTCTTTTTAAGATGATTAAGTTGATAACCATTTATTTCAACTGAACCTGAAGTAGGCACTTCTTCACGCATCATCAACTTTAAAAATGTACTTTTACCAGCTCCGGAAGCACCGACAACAAAAACAAATTCGCCATTATCAATTTTAATATTAAGGTCAGAAAGTGCTTTTGTTTGTGTATCTTCATACACTTTAGAAACATTTCTGAATTCTATCAAGTTTCAACACCCAATTCTAAAAATTTAGTAATTTATCATGTCGATAAAAACACAATATAAAGTAATTATAGCACATTTAATTACAAAATGTAACCCCTTGTAATTAAAATGTGCTATTTTTAATTTTTTGTTAACATTTAGTTCTTTTTAAGAACTTTTTTGTGAAAAATGCAAATCAATATTTGACAGGATTGGCTTCAAGATATTTCTTAACCATAAGAGCTACTTTGAAAACAATCGCATCATCGAATTCACGCAAATCCAAACCTGTGAGTTTCTTGATTTTTTCAAGTCTGTAAACAAGAGTGTTTCTGTGAACAAACAATTTTCTTGATGTTTCAGAAACATTAAGATTATTTTCAAAGAATCTTTGAATTGTAAACAATGTTTCCTGGTCCAGAGTTTCAATTGAACCAACTTTGAAAATCTCTTTTAAGAACATTTCACAAAGAGTTGTAGGAAGTTGATAAATAAGTCTTGCAATACCAAGATGTTCATAACTTACAATATTTCTTTCAGTATCGAAAACTTTACCAACTTCAAGAGCAACCTGTGCTTCTTTGAATGAACGGGCAAGGTCTTTAACACCGGTAACTGTAGTACCGATACTGATAAGTG
>JAFSBS010000134.1 GCA_017437165.1 Clostridia bacterium | reverse complement strand
TAGCTGCGATAGAAATAGAAAAAGATAAGGTGGTTCAGGCACTCGGACAACGAAACAAGGAGATTTCTGAAAATTCAGATTTATATAAAACAATCTGTAAGTGGTGTGCTATGCAGAAAATATCAATTGATTCGTCTGCTGTTTTAACAAGGATGTATGATGATATTCCGGATGGATTGCCGTTCTGACTGACTTAAAAAATCTTTGTCAAGAGGACAATATGTGGGTATCTCCTGTTGTATGATGATTGTATAAGATGTCATACGGAGGAATTTATTATGGATAGTAAAGATTTTGTGATTAAAAATGGCGAATTGAAAAAATATCTCGGAGAAAATGAAGTAGTAATTATTCCGGATGGTGTAAAAAGTATTGGTGGAGAATTTTTAAACGATTATATCGATGACAAGAAAAATCTTTTTCATTTTGCAAAATTCAGTAACATTGTAACAAAAGTAGTTTTACCTGATAGTGTAGAAACAATAAAACCGGGTGCATTCAGGGATTGCGTTAAACTTAATTCAGTTAATATCCCTGTTGGTTTAGAAGAAATAGGCGACTTTACATTCAGCGGATGTATTAGCCTTACTTCAATAAGATTGCCTTTTAGTGTTAAAAGTATTGGTGTGGCATTCAGAGGGTGTCATAAATTAGAAAGACTCAATATTCCTGACAGTGTCAGAGTTATTTCGGCGAGAGCATTTGAAGATTGTGGCAAACTGAAAGAATTTGTGCTTCCGGGTGAAGTAACAGAATTTAAAGATAGTGTTATAGAAGAATTGTGGAATAGTATTTACGATGGGAGTATTGACAGAAAAGAAAGCGAATCTTTAAGAACGGCGTTGTTGTTCTCAATACTGAAATATGCAAATAAATCTTTGTTGAAAGAAAAGCAAATTCAGGCTGAATTAAAGCAAAATAAATGGAATCTTGTAAAACACGCAATAAATAATGATGATGCAGAAATAATTCGAAAAATATTAGAGATTTACAAAATTACAAATCCTGAAGAGATTGAAGACTATCTGCAATATGCGAAAAATACAGTTGAAGTTAAAGTTTCTATTATGAATTACAAAAATGAAGTTTTTCAAAAGAAAAAAGGTAATAAAAATGATATTTTAGAAAAAGAATACAAGTTGTGAAATTAAAAAGGGAAAGTGTTTGTATGTATCTTGAAAAATTTGAGTTGCCCGGTTGAAACAAAAGAGTGGTGGGAACTCGAAAATACGAAGACGAACTTTGAATTTTTTGAAAAAAAGACATCTTTTAAAAAAATGATAACAGAAGAGGCTGTAAAAAACGTTAAGTTTTTTACAGCCTCTTTGCTCAAAATATTCTTTGTACTTTTCAGAAATATATAATCATACAAATAAAAAAAGTTTCTGTAATATTCAGGATATGGTCAACTACAATGTAATCTTGTTCTGTTTCAATGTAGTCTAAACAATAATTTCGGCTTTGCTACCACCGGATTTATCTTTGGTAACAATAATCTGTTTGTCAATTTGTTGTTTTAATTCGCCAACATGTGAAATAATACCTACAAGGCGGTTGTCTTCTGCCAGAGAAGAAAGTGCTTTCATTGCTGCAGCAAGAGAGTCTTCATCAAGTGAGCCGAAACCTTCATCGACAAACATGGTGTCGAGTTTAATTCCACCGGCACTTGCCTGAATTTCATCTGAAAGACCGAGTGCGAGTGCAAGTGATGCTTTAAATGATTCACCACCTGAAAGTGATCTTACGCTACGCTGACTACCATTATAGTGGTCAATTACATCCAAATCGAGACCACTCTGACCTGATTTTGATGCGCCATCTTTACGACGGACTAAATCGTACTGACCGTCAGTCATAATCATAAGTCGTGTGTTTGCTCTATTTATAATGCGCTCAAAATACTGCATCTGTATATATGTTTCAAGCATTATTTTGTCTTTGCCATTAATCTTACCAATAGCTGTATTTGTAATTGAATTTACCCAGGCGAATTTCTTTTCTGCTTTAATCAAATCATCTGACTTGAGTTTAATGTTATTGAGAGCAGATTTATTGGTGTTTATTCGACTATGAATAACTTTTGCCTGTCGTTCAAGTTCAGAAAATTCTTCATCAAGAGCAGTAAGTTTTTCAGTTTCTTTTTCTAAATCGATATCGTTGTCGTCACCGATTCGCTTTAAAATTTCTTCGTTAGCGGCTTTTAAGGAAGCTAACTTTTCACTGCTGTCTTTTAAATCATTTAAAGCGGTTTCGTAAGATTTGGTCATTTGTTCTACTTTTTCGGTAAGCGCTTTAATTTCTGCTTCTGCCTTTTCTTTTGAGTCAAAGGTAAGCTTTGCTTTGAGTTCCTTAATGCGCTTTTCTAATGATTTATTTTCCGCTTCCTTTGTTTTTACATCATCAGAAATTTTTGTAAGGTTTTCTTTTAAATCTTTAAGTTTTTCTGTCCTTTGTGGCAATAATTTCTCTATCTGCTCTTTGCGTTCAATCTTATTTTGGACAACTTTAATTAACTTGTTATGTTCATTGATTTTTGAATCAATGTCTGAAAGATTTACCGTAATAACAGCAGCGCAATCTTTAAGTGTAACGTCACCTAAAAGTTCTTCAATTTCTGTCATAACACTATTTTGCTTTTCGTCAAGTACACCCTTTAAGTTGCCTGCTTTTATTCTTGAGTTGTTTGCGTTATTGGTTGCAATTTCTGATTCCTTTTGTAAAATATCCAATTGTTCCTTTGTGGGCGCATTTTCTGGTTTTATAGCGGGAATTGGGTGAGTAGTTGAACCACAAACAGGGCAAGCCTCATCTTTCTTTAAAGTATCGGCTAAAATACCTGCTTGTGCATCTAAATATAACTTGTTCTGTGCTTTGAATTCTGCTTCTTTCTTTTCTGCAATATCTTGTTTTTCATTGTAAATTTCAATTGCCTGCTTATATTCTGCTTCTGCTTTTTTCAGAGAATCAACATTAAGTTTTAGTGCATTTAATTTATTGGCATTATCACTCAATGATTTTTTGTCATTCTCAAGTTTGATTTTTTCTTCGCCGACTTTTTCTAAAAGTTTATTTTCTTTTGTAAGTTCATCAATTTCAACTTCTGCAGTTTTTATTGTTGTTTGAACTTGCTTTTTTAAATCTTCGCTGTTGTCAATAAACTCCTGGTTTTTTTGGAAAACAGAAGTTTTGTCAGAAAGTTCATC
>JAFSBS010000133.1 GCA_017437165.1 Clostridia bacterium | reverse complement strand
GAATGTAATATGTTTCATTATTAAACTCATAGCTTTCAGTGTTAGAAAATTCCTCTTTACCAAAAATCCAACCCAATGTATATTTTCCGCCTGCATATTTCCCATACTCTACAACTTCTTGCCCGATAAAAGGAACTGTAAGACTTTTTACATTGGCATCTGCGAATGCACCAAGACCTATGTAGTCAACACTAAAAGGAATAACTAAATCTGTACCATCAAAGCAGTCGGAGCCTTTAAATGCATTTTCACCAATTATTTTTAACTTTGAAGGCAACACAAAATCTTTTAACGCAACTGTATTTATAAATGCACCAGCACCAATTTCTGTTACCGTGTCAGATAACTGCACATTTTCTAACTTACTAAAATCTTTAAAAGCATAGCTTCCAATTGCGTTGATATTACCCTTAATGATAACATTTACGCAACTCTTTTTAAATGCTTCCCATTCGTTCGTTGTGGTATATTCAGAAGATAATTCCCCTGTACCGGTAATAACTAAGGTTTCACCGTCAAATGTCCACTCAATTTCGTTTTCGGTTTCAGCGGCACTTACAAAAGTAATTAAATTCACAGGTGCTACTGACAATAAAATTATTACCGTTAAAAATACTGATAATGTTTTTACTAACTTGTTATTCATTATAATACCTCCTCTGTTTCGCTAAAGAATTGGAAACTACAACCCTGATATTCAACTGTTACAATTACACCGTTTTCAGTTTCGTCGTTAAATTCTTCGGTTGTTATTGTGCAATCGCTTTTGGGAATTTCTTTTTCGGTACCATCACTAAAAACTGCAAACACCCTCATTTCTTCTATTGTATAGTCATTCTCGAAAGTACCATAAACAGAAGTTAATGTTTTAGGATTCAGCTTTTCTTCAGGTAAAACTGTTACATAAATATAGGTTTCAAAGCCGTTGTAGGAAACTGTTACTTTAGTTTCGCCATCCATTTTTGGCTCGCCTATTGTAACGGTACATTGACTTATATTGATTGTTTCATTTTCACCATTCAAATAATCTACCCTGACAAAAGTATTTTTTAAGTTTATTTCTTCCACGCTATGATAAAGTCCTGTACTACCGGGAGTTAAAATTACACTAATGCCTTTTATTTGTTTTTCAGTAACCTCCGGAAGTGAATTGTGTAAAGAAATATATTCTTCTGTGGTTTGTATTTCGGTTGTTTCTGACTTTGTTGATTCAGGGGGTTCCGTTGTTACAGTTTTGGTTGGTTCTTCATTTTTAAAAAGTTCTTCAAATCTGCCTAAAGCGGCTTTAAAAACATTACCCTCTGCTACTGTTTCACTACTTAAAGTGAAGCTTGTAACACCAATTGCAAAGACTGCTACCGCAGCACATGCCACTGAAACTACTGTCTTTTTTCTTTGATATAAGTTGTATTTTTTTACTATACTATTGATATTTGTTATATTAGTAAATTCTTCCCCATCGCCATTTTGCAATTCGTAAATTGACTGTAAAGCGAGGCAACAATCGTCAATAACTTCTGCATTTATTTCTTCGTAATTTTTGCTTAATTCTTCTTCAATTATTTTGTTCAGTTCTTCTATTAAAGAATTATAAAATTTTTCATCACTCATATTTTCGCTTTTTATGAAATTTTTTTCTAATGAAGTTTTCAAAATATGTCGCCTCCTTCAAACTGTTCTTTTATTTGTTCCTTTACCTTTTGCCGTAACCGTGATAGTCGCTTGGCTATTACATCAAATGACAAATTTAATTCTTGTGATATTTCTTTTATGGATTTATTTTCGATATATTTTAATTTATAAATTATTTTCTCATTTTCATTAAGCGTCAAAATCAGTTTTTCTGCAAGTGAGTCATAGT
>JAFSBS010000132.1 GCA_017437165.1 Clostridia bacterium | reverse complement strand
GAACGCCGGCAGCAGAAGCATATTCATTCCGTTCTTTGCCGCCGTGTGCAAAAAGTCCTTCAAAACGGCAAAATATTCGTCGGAGAACACACTTAGACCATAGAAATCTGCCAGGCAGTCATTATGAAACCAATTTGTGTAAATCAAATCCTGCATGGGCAACTGTCTTGGTATTGTTCTTAAATTAAAAATGTGTTTGTTATTTTCGTCATACAAACCTTTTTTCAAAAATACAGTAATACCGTTTGTACCTGCGATATAGTCCATTTCAGGTGTGTATTTAAACCAGAGACAATTCCATTCACCTTTTACAAGTTCAACGGTGTTGTCTTCATTTATTGGTTGCAATAAATCGGGATATTCAGTTCTTTTGGTGTCATAGTGAAAATCATCGTGGTCTTCGGGTGCAGCATAAGTTGAAGGAACATTAAGAACCTTATAGACTTTTATACCATCACGAAGATTTGAGGCAACTTCAACTGTAATGTTGCAGTCTTCATCAGTCTGCGGAAAAATTGCAATCTGAAAGTTGAAAATCTCACCTCGAAGAACTGAAAACTCTGTGAATTCATCAAAATTCGGTTCTACATCTTTAAATACTTTTGTAAGAGAAGAAAGTAAAATAGATTTCATAAGTTCACACCTCAAAGTCTGATTTTGGGTATCAGCAAATTTTTAGTTCTCTACTTTATCAATACCTTTTTTACGAAGTATTGCAAGAGGAATGAAAACAAACAGAGCAACTATACCTGCAGCAAGGAACATTTCAGCGCATGGTTCTGCCTGAGTAAGACCTGTGCTTTGGTCAACATAGGAACCGGTGCCTGCCATCTGACAAACCCATTTACCTATTTGAGGTCCTAAAAGCATAGGAATAAGCACGAAGAAAATCATTCTTATACCCTGGAAAAGACCTGTTTTGTCTTCCGGTGTATAATCGCGAACAGTTGAGTTGAGGAGAATGCCTAAAAGACCGTAACCTGCAAGAAGCGGAATTGCAGCAATTCCGAAAGGTCCCATTGTTTTTGCAAATGAAGCCGCTATCAAGCCTACAACAAAAAGTCCTGCTGCAATAAATATAAGATTTTTCTTACCAAATTTGTCTGCGAATTTACCTATGCCTATAACGCCAAGTACAACAGCTATAAGAACGAAAGGTGCTGCAATAAGAACAGGCGTTGTAATATAACCGAAAAGAGCTTCGATTTTAAATCCTAAACCACGGTCAAGATAAATCAGAAGAAATGGGAAAAATATCTGAACTGCAATTGAGTAAATACCAACTGCTGAAAGAGCAATATAAAGTTTGCTGTTTTCTTTTACAACCGAAGGCTTAAAGCCATAAACTAAATCTTTCCAGTAATTTGCATTAACTTTCTTTTCACCACTTCTTGAATCTTTAAGTGAGAAAAGACCAATAATACCGCAAAGAATAACTAAAGCACCAAGACCGAGGAAATAATATGTGTAGCCTTTTTCAATATCGCCACCACCAAGAGGTTCAATAAATCCACCGGAAACAGTAACAATAATAGTTGCTGCTATAGGAAGAATAGCAAGGATGCTTTCAGCAGTTGCACGGTTTTTAGGTGTGGTAACATCAGTAACCCATGCATTGAAAGCGGAGTCGTTACTTGTTGAACCTACAAAAGTCATAATGCAGTCCATAACAACAATTGAAACGGCAGTTGCGGTGACAATTAAAGCAGTTTCGGTTATGCCGAATATAGTTGAAATATTATCCTTTGTAAGGAACCCGAAAGCGGCTGTAATAACACCCCATGTAAGATATCCGATAGAAATGAATACTTTTCGTTTGTTCATTTTGTCAGAGAGGTTACCCATAATAAATGTTGTGAGAACAGCAACAATGGCACTAAGATTAACCATTAAAGTTATGGCATCCATAGAAGAAAGTGTACCTGTAACCGTTCCGCCCTCATAGACGGTGTTATACATAAATGTATTGTAATACATATTTTCAAGGTTCCATGCCACCTGACCTATAAAACCAAAAAGGCAAAGATTAAACCAGATTCTGCCCGAAAGTTTAGAGCCGGGGGTAATTGTTTTTTCTTTTTTCATAAGAAAACTCCTTCGTTTTTATTTTTGCAAAAATCACAAATAATCGTTGCAAAATTTATCTATTCTATTATAATTCACTAAAGGAGTAAAGTCAAGAAAATACAGTGTATAAATAATGTAAAAAGTGATAATAATTAAAGAAAATAGTGGTTTACAAAATTTGTAAAGTGTGTTAAAATATCAAATCAGTTGATTTTTTTGAAAGGAGGCAGGACTTGTGGAGCATAAAATAGTTCATTTTGCGGCAGATAAAACTATTTCAAATATATTGAAATATATTGACAAAGAGCCACAGAAGAATCTTCTTAAGATTCTTAATATTGTTGAAAAAACTTTTAAAATGTACCCAAAAGAGAACTATGCTAAAATGCGGAATGCTGTTTTAGATGACAGTAATGCACACACAATTTTAGCAAAAAATATTTTAAAAGATGTTGACCACAGTTTAATTAAAAGCCTTCTTCTTTCTTTGGGTGTTCACGCAGGTTTTTACGGAACGAAAATCGTAAGAGCAAACCGTGAAAAGTATAAATGTAATATCCCGTGGATAATTCTTTTTGACCCGACCTCTGCTTGTAACTTAAAATGTAAAGGCTGTTGGTCTGCGGAGTATGGTCATTCATTCCAGCTTTCACTTGATGAAATGCGTAGTATAGTAAGTCAGGGTAAAGAAATGGGTACTCATTTTTATATGCTTACAGGTGGCGAACCACTTATAAGAAAAAATGATATTGTAACTCTTGCTTCTGAAAATCAAGAATGTACATTCTTGATTTATACAAATGCGACTTTAATTGATCAAAAATTCTGTGACGATATAAAAAAATGTGGCAATATTATACTTGCTTTGAGTATTGAAGGGTCAAAAGAAAGCAATGATTTCCGTCGTGGTGATGGTGCTTACGATACAACCGTCAAAGCAATGGAACTTTTAAAACAGAATAAAATTCTTTTTGGTATTTCCGTTTGTTATACAAATAAAAATGTCGAGAGCGTTACAAGTGATGAGTTTTTAGATGATATGATTGAAAAAGGTGTAAAATATGCACTTTATTTCAACTATATGCCTGTTGGTAGTGACGGACAGAAAGAACTTATTCCTTCACCAATGCAAAGAAAGTATATGTATATGTGGCTTAAAAGAATCCGGAATGGTAAAACAGGTAAGCCTATATTTGTTATGGATTTTCAGGATGATGGTGAATATGTCGGTGGTTGTATTGCAGGTGGCAGAAATTACTTCCATATAAATTCAAAAGGTGATATTGAACCTTGTGTATTTGTTCACTATTCAGACTCAAATATAAGAGAAACCACTCTTTTAGAGTCTTTACAAAGACCGCTTTTTCAGGCGTACAGAAAAGGGCAACCTTTTAACGATAATCACTTAATGCCTTGTCCTATGCTTGAAAATCCTGATGTTTTAAGAAAAATTATTAAAGAAACAGGTGCAAAAAGTACCGATCATTTAATAAATGAAGATGTTGATGAACTTTGCAATAAATGTGTGGATTTCAGTAAGGAATGGGCGCCGGTTGCCGAAGAATTGTGGAAGAATAACCCACACCCTAAAATCTTTACCCAATATTACAGAGATTCTGATGAAGCGAAAAATTAAAATGCACCTTAATTGTATTTGAAATTCAATTAAGGTGTTCTCTTTTTATAAAAGTAATTTCTTTAAAGGAATATTTTATTAATATTTTATAAAATTATATCTGCATAATTGACATTATGAACAAAAACAGTATAATTTATAATAGAGGAAAATGTGGATTCAGAGGTAAAAATTTATATAAGGAGAAAGAGAAAAATGTTTAAAAGAAGCGGGAAAAGAATTTTAAGTGCTTTACTTGCAGTGGTTGTGGTTCTGGCAAGTGTACCGGTTGTCATGGCTGAATATGTTGAATATACCCAACATACAGTTACGGGCGATGACGGGGAAACATATTACTATTTTTCTGATGGTACACAATTTGTACGAAAGGGTAATTCCGATAATGCGTTTATGAATATATGGGTGGATAATCATTACAGATTTATGCTCACAGAAGAAACGCAGAAATTCTATTTTGTTCAGAATTTAAGGTTGCAACATCAGTATGAATTACTTCAGTCAAAATCAACTTATTTTGATAAGATAGAATTATATACAGGTCAGGAATTAACAGGTACACCCGATGTCCAACCTACAGAAGAACAAAAAAATGCAACGAAAGAACTTGTTGAAAATTATAAATTGCAAAATGCTTTTTGGACAGCTGCAAATGATAATGCTCAGGAAAAAGTAGATAACCTTGGAGCATCTTATGTAGAAGGAACAATTCCGAGTCAGTATGAATTCCATGCAAATGCACTTTCTGTAGGTGGTAATAAAAACTATTATTGGGATGGACTTTCTTCGTTTGAAACAAGTGATGGTTTTCAAAAATCATTTTATAACGTTCTCTCGTGGTATAAAAATGTAGATGCAAAAAACACCGGAGTTCCTACAAATTATGTTGTTTTCGGAATTACTTTAGATGTAACAGATGTTCGTGAACTTATTTCTATAGTAGAAGAATACAAAGAAATTATAGCAAATCCTGATGGTTATTCACCTGAACAGATTGAACAATACCAAAAGTATATTGAGTCTGTTCCTAACGGAATGTTAGAAGGTACAACTTACTATACACAGGAACAGGTTGATACAGTTTACGATTATGTAACCGGTGTAATTGATGGTTTGGCTGATACAGAAGAATATATGTACTATCGCGAAAAGGCATTTGAACTTATAAAAAAAGATGCTAACGGAAACTATATACACACAGATATTTATACAAGCAGTTCGTTAAGCACATTTGAAACTGCTTTCAAGGCAGTGGATATTGGTGCCCATTTCCCTTATCCTGCATCAAGGCAGAATGAAGTAGATGAAGCAACTGAAGCGGTAAAAGGCACTTTTACTGAACTTGTAGGTGTTAATACTGAAACTCATTCTTCAAACGGAACAAATACTGATTCTGTATGGGAAACAACAGATGGTATAGATGTGCCGAGTGGTGATACTGATAATAACCATACTATTTTCAAGTTGAGCAATATAACTTATAAATTTGTTCAGGTGGCAGATAACCAGCAGTTTTCGTTCACCCAGGAATTAACAGGCAGAGCAAAGAATGTTTCTTACAATATTTTGGGTGCAGTAAGACCTAATTTTGAAAGTTTCACTTTTGATGCGACTTGTGATGGAACAAACTGTATTCTTGATGAAAGTTCTTCTGTAAACAATAACACAGCATCTTTTATCGAAAGATTAGATGCATCATCAAAAACAACAACAGATGGAGTTACATCATTTAATGGTTGGAAATATAACAGTCGTTCAGGCGATACAGTTCATGGTTTCAACATTACAAATGGTGTTTTACAACAGACATTACTGACTTCAGATACGCAATTTATGGGTAGTACCACATATCACGATTTTTATGGTGATGCTACTATTCTGTTTTCAGGTAATGACAAGGAAACTGACGAGAACGGAGACCGTGTAGCAAGGGATTCAGAAATAGATGCGAGTTTCTATTGGAAACTTACATCAAGTTATGATGGAACTTATTATCATGCACATATTCCGGTGGGAATTCTTATTACAGATGTAAGAGCGCTTGTAGATTTATATGATGAACTTTATAAATTGACATCATTTGCTTCGAGTGCTGAAGAAAGAGAAAAATATCCTGCAGAAAGTGTAAATGAAGTGAAAGACGCACTTGCATCAGTACCTGTTGAAATGGTTTATGGTACTGAGTATTATACACAAGAGGAAGTTAATTCGTACTACAATGAACTTTTAAATGCTAAAAATAATCTTGAATCTTCAAATAAAGCGGATTATTCACAGCTGAATAATCTTATTGAGGCTGCAGAAGAAATTCTTAATGCTACAGATGTAATTTATACTGACAGTTCAAAATCAGAACTTCAGAGAATATACGATAAAGCAATTGCGTTGGATAAAGAATTGCCACCATCTGAACAACAAAAAATAAACGAAATTGTTTCTGATTTATCTGATGCATTGGATGGTATTAAAGTAAAAGCTGATTATTCTGCATTGGATGAAGAAATCAGAAAAACAAAAGATTTACTGAATGACACAAACACAAAATATACAGAAAATTCAAAACAGATACTCAAAGATGTTCTGACAAAAGCAGAAAATATAACAAGAGATTTATCAACTGACGAGCAGAGCCAGATTGATGATGTTGTTCAGGAGATTAAAGATGCTGCTGACAATTTAATTAAAGCGGCAGATACATCTGCTTATGAAGAAGCGGTTAAAGATGCTGAAGAAATTATTGCAGATGGTAATGCTCAGAAGCGTTACGATGAAGATGACTGGAACAAGTTTGTTGAGTCAGTAACAAACGCAAAAGACACAGTTGGTGACGATATTGGTAATGTACCGGAAACTGAGCAGGAAAAAGTAGATGATGCTACTGACATAATCAAAAATGCAACAGAAGAAATTTATAGTAAAAGATATATTTTCATAAGCTTTAAAGGTGAGTCAGGAGAAGTGTATAAAACATACAGAGAACAGTTTTCTGAAACTCTTACATTTGGTGATTTGTCAGAAATTCCGGGATTACCTGAAAGCGACGATTTCAAGAAATATATCGGTTGGTATTATAAAAATAATACAACTATGAAGTTGACAGATGCTATAACAGATGATGTTGATGTTTTCTGCCTGACGGAAGAAATTAAACTCGTTACAAAAGCTGAAAGTGAAGCAAAAATTGATTCAGAAAAGTCTTTCTTTAAAGGTCTCAGACACGGAACAACCATTGACACACTTAAAAATTCACTTAATAATAATCTTGATTATGTTGTTATAAAAGATGCGGATGGAAAAGTAGTTGATAATTCAACTGTTATTGCAACCGGTATGACAATTGAGCTTATTTCAAGAGAAAATAACGCTGTTGTTACCGAAAAGGTTACAATCGTTGTAAGAGGCGACATAAACGGTGACGGTCTTGTTAATGATGAAGACTATGAAAAGTCAAGAGGAATGTGTCTTAAAACAACAGAATATACCGATGAAGAAGCAGCATTTTTTGCGGCAAATGATACCGATAATGATGGTGTTCTTGATGTTCTTGATTTGTTCAATATAAGCAATATGCGTTATGGTAACTGATTTAATAATTATTAAAGGCTATGCGGTTTCGTGTAGCCTTTTATTTTGTTTATTTCGCCTAAATTTGTGAGTGTTTTTTAGTCGTTAAAAAGTTTATTATTTCTTTACAAATAAATGCTATATATGTTATAATATATTTTGTATAATTGTGTATTGGAGAGTGTTCCTTTTTGGAAAGAAAAAGCGGTGTGTTAATGCATATTTCTTCGCTTTGGGGCGAATATTCAAGTGGTAGTTTCGGTAAAGAAGCATTTGAATTTATAGATTTTCTCAAAAACAGTGGTTTTTCATATTGGCAGGTTTTACCTTTCGTTATTCCTGACGAGTGTAATTCACCTTACAAATCATACTCTACATTCGGCGGTAATCCGTATTTTGTAAATCTTGATTTGCTTTTTAAAGATGGACTTTTATCACAGGAAGATTTGCAGAAAGCGAAGCAGGGTACACCATATTATTGTGAATTTGATCGCTTAAAAAATGAAAGAGTTCCACTTTTAATCAAAGCATCAAAAAATGCAAATGAAGAATTAAAAGCAAAAATAAATGAATTTATTGAAGAGAATATACATATTAAAGAATTTTGTAAATTTATGGCGCTTAAAACTGCCAACGATGAAAAAGAATGGACCGATTGGAAAACAAAAGAATATTCAGATGAGGTTTATTTTGGCTGGTGTTTTATTCAATATAAATTTTTTACTCAATGGGCAGAAGTTAAAAAATATGCCAATGAAAACGGAATAAGCATAATAGGGGATATTCCTATTTATGTTTCGTTTGACAGCGCAGATGTTTGTTACAATCAGAAGATGCTTTTAATGGATGAAGAAAATCACCTTACAGATGTTGCGGGGGTACCGCCTGATTATTTTTCAGAAGATGGTCAGTTGTGGGGTAATCCGCTTTATGACTGGGAAGAAATGGAAAAAGATGGTTTTTCTTGGTGGAAAGAGCGACTTTCATTTGCGTTGAAACTTTTTGATGGTGTAAGAATTGACCATTTCAGAGGTTTTGAAAGTTTCTGGGCAGTTAAAGGTACAGAAAAAACTGCAAAAAACGGTAAATGGGTAAAAGGTCCGGGAATGAAACTTATAAAAGTTTTTAATGAAGTCAAGGGCGACAAACTCATTATTGCTGAAGATTTAGGTGATATTACAGAAGATGTAATAAAACTTGTGAATGATAGCGGGTTCCCCGGAATGAGAGTATTTCAGTTTGGTTTCCTTTCAGCGTGGGATACACCACATAGACCATATAACTACATAAATAATTGTGTTGCTTATTCCGGAACGCATGACAACAACACACTTTTAGGGTATCTGTGGGAAACTCCTGAAGATATGAAAAGAAAAGTTATGCAGTATTGTTCCTGTAATTATGACCGTTGGAACGAAGATGGTTGTAAGGCTATAATTAAAACTATTATGGCAAGTAATGCGGGGCTTACTATATTTCCGATACAGGATTTATTGGGTTATGGTTCTGACACCCGTCTTAATGTGCCGGGAAGAGCAGAGGGTAACTGGCTTTACAGAACTACAAAAGAGCAGGTTGACAATATAAATAAGCAAGAATTTAAAGAATTAAATGAATTATTCGGTAGGGTTTAAAAATGAGCAATTTAAAAGATATTACACTTTTTTTACTTGATATGGATGGCACCGTGAATTTAGGATTCGACCCGATAGATGGAGCGAAAGAATTTTTAGAAACATTATTAAAACAAGGGAAAAAATTCATTTTTTTAACAAATAATTCTTCAAAGAATGCAAATGATTATGTTGAAAAAATGAAAAAATTAGGCTTTCCTTGTGAAAAAGAAAATGTTTTTACTTCGGGTATGGCAGCGGGAATGTTTTTAAGAGATAATAAAAAGGGTAAAAAAGTTTTTGTTTGCGGTACAGAATCTTTAAAAAATGAACTTTTAAAATATGGTGTAGAAATAAGTGAAGATGATGCAGATTTAGTTCTTTTGGGTTATGACACAGAGTTAGATTATAAAAAAATCACAAAAGTGTGTGACCTTTTAGATGCTGGTGCAGAGTATTATGCAACTAATATAGATATGG
>JAFSBS010000131.1 GCA_017437165.1 Clostridia bacterium | reverse complement strand
ATTTGTACCAAACGTATTTTTCATTTTCAAACTCCTCTCAATATGTTATCAATTTCAAAATATTCTAAAAACTTAAATTCAAACTCGCCTATGTCTTTTACAAAAACGGCATTAACACCATTTCCTGCAGCTTTTTTATCATGCTGTAATGCTTCAAACACTTTTTGTTTGTCAAAATCAGCATTTATTGGAAGTTTATTTTTTATAAGAAGATTTTTAATGCGCTCTTTTGTTTCACCACTTGACATATACATCATACCAAGTGCAACACATTCACCATGATAAAGTTCATCAAGACCTGTAACAGTTTCAATTGCATGACCGATTGTATGACCAAAATTCAGTACTTTACGAAGACCTGTTTCTTTTTCATCCTCTTCAACAACAGTCTTTTTTATAAGCAAGGATTTTTCTATAACTTTATCAATTATATCTTTTGCATTATATTCTTCTAACAATGTAAATAACTCACTATCTGAAGTAGCCGCCATTTTAATACTTTCTGCAAGGCCGTTATTAAACTGCCTGTCAGTTAATGTATCTAACACATCAGGGTCAATAATTACCGCTTTGGGTTGATAAAATGCACCAACTAAATTTTTGTAACCCTCAAAATCAATCGCAGTTTTTCCGCCGATTGAAGAATCTACCTGAGAAAGAAGTGTTGTAGGAATATTGTAAAAATCAATACCACGCATATAGGTAGCAGCTGTGAATCCTGCCATATCACCTGTAACACCACCACCAACTGCAATAACACAATCTTTACGGTCAAATTTATTTTCTGCAAGAGTTTTTAAAAGTTCTGAATAAGTTTCAAAATTCTTGCTTTTCTCACCTTGCGGAAATATATAAATGACACTGTTTTCAATCTGTTTTGAGACTGTTTCTACATATACACGGGGAACCCCACTATCAGTTACAATCAAAGCCTTACCTTTGATATTTAAAATTTTATTAACTTCATTAAGTGCATTTCTTTTAAGAGTGATATCGTAACTACCACCCGACGTTTTAACATTTATAACCATAAAATAATCAGATTCTCATTTCTTTACTGAATTTACCGACAAGTCTTACATTAGTACACACTTCTGAAAGCGATGTAATCAGTTCATCTTCGGCTTCTTTTGTAAGTTTACCTTCACCCTCAACAAAGAAGTAATAATTCCATATAACATCTTTTGAAGGTCTGCTTTTAAGTGTTTTTAAGTTATATCCGGACTCACCGAATACAGAAATCGCTTTACCAAGTGACCCTGCTTCATCTTTAACTGTGAACAAGAGTATAAAGTTTGTATCACTCTTCGGTGAAACATCACGTTGAACTCTTGAAAATACTGCAAAGCGAGTTGTATTTGTACTGTTTTTATTGATTTTTCTGTCAAGTAATTTAAGACCGTACTCTTCACCTGCTTCAATACTGCAAACAACCGCCTGCGTTTTATCGTTAAGTTCAAAAACCTTTCTTGCGGCAACTGCGGTATTGACTTCTTCTACAGTTTCAAATCCATGCTCGTTAATGTATTCCGAACACTGACCTAAAGCTTGTTTGTGACTTACTACAGTTTTTATTTCTTTAATATCAGAATCTATTGTGCCGAAAAGATTCTGTTCAACAGGCAAATCAAAAATTCCGTTGATATATAAAGAACCAAAATATGTTAAGTCCATAACCTGACCAACATCACCTTCGTAACTGTTTTCTATAGGTAAAACCGCACAGTCACATTCCCCGTTTTCAACTGCTTTATATGCTGCTTT
>JAFSBS010000130.1 GCA_017437165.1 Clostridia bacterium | reverse complement strand
CGGGATTATTTCTGCACTTATAGAACGTGGCATTTCTGAAGGTGATACAGTAAGCATTTACGATTTGGAGTTTGACTATGTGCCTTAATGAAAAAGAAATTTTGAATTCAACATTATTTTCTTCATCTCCAATTACAAAAACTGAAGCAAAACAATTTAGTCCCCTGACACTTGCCTTTTTAGGAGATGCAGTTTACAGCCTTTTAGTCCGTGAAATGCTTTTAAAAACTGCTAACAGACCAACAAATGCACTTCATAAAGACTCTGTAAAATTAGTTAATGCAAATTGTCAGGCGGAAATGATAAAGAAGGTATTACCTGAACTTACAGAAGACGAAGAAGCAATTTTTAAACGTGGCAGAAATGCTCACAGTGGCCATGTACCAAAAAACCAGAGTGACAGTGATTACCGCTATGCGACGGGACTCGAAACTCTGTACGGATACCTTTACTTAATTGGTGATTTTAAAAGAATTCTGTACATATTCAATATAAGTACAGGTGAAGAGTATCTTGAAAAATCAACAATTAAAGAATAATATTAAACAAACGATTTTTGATTATATAGTTATATCTATTGGTGCTTTAATTTTTTCGCTTGGAATAGTAATGTTTTCTGCACCGAATAATATAGCACCCGGTGGTGTTTCAGGTATAGGCACAATGTTAAACCATCTATTTAACATTCCGATAGGTTCCGTTATTATAGCTGTTAACATTCCGCTTTTTATTTTTTCGTTCAAAAAATTCGGGAAAAAGTTTTTTTATAAATCGCTTTACGCTACTTTTCTTACATCAACTTTAATTGATATTTTGCCTTTTATTTTAGAAAAGCATTATATCTACTCACCGCTTTTAGCCTCAATTTTTGGCGGCGTTTCTATTGGCGTAGGTGTAGGAATTATATTTTTAAGAGGTGGCACAACCGGTGGTGCAGACATTTTAGCAAAGCTTATAAAACTTAAGCATCCACACCTGTCTTTAGGTACGCTTGTTTTTATAATAGATGCTGTTATTGTTATATCTACCCTTTTTGTTTATAAAAGTGTTGAAGCACTTCTTTATTCAACCATACTGTTTTTTGTGACTTCAAGAGCTGTTGATGCTATTATTTTTGGTGCAGCAAGAAGTAAAATGCTTCTTATAATCACATCTTCACCTGAAGAAATTTCAAAAAGAATTATGAATGAAATTGGGCATGGGGTCACTTTAATCCCCGCTTCCGGTGGTTACACAGATAATAAAAAGACAATTGTTCTTTCTGTTGTAAGACCAAATGAAGTTGCTGAAATAAACAAATTTGTAAAAGAAATTGACTGTGGCGCTTTTACTGTTATTACTGAATCAAATGAAGTATTCGGCTACGGTTTCCAAAATAATTAAAACAACAAATAAAAGAAAGGAACACATTATTTATGTCCCTTGTAACAAAAGAAAACATACGAAACTTTTCAATCATTGCCCATATTGACCACGGCAAATCCACACTCGCAGACAGACTTTTAGAGTTAACTGAGTCGGTTGCAAAAAGAGATATGTCCGCTCAATTACTTGATGATATGGATTTGGAAAGAGAGCGTGGCATTACAATTAAGGCTCACGCTGTTAAACTTGACTATAAAGCAAATGACGGCAAGGTATATCAGCTTAACTTAATTGACACTCCCGGTCACGTTGACTTTAACTATGAGGTTTCTCGTTCACTCGCAGCGTGTGAGGGTGCAATTTTAATAATTGACGCAAGTCAGGGTATTGAAGCACAGACTCTGGGCAATACATATTTAGCCCTTGACCACAACCTTGAATTAGTACCTGTTATAAATAAGATTGACTTACCTTCTGCAGACCCTGAAAGAGTAAGTTTGGAAGTTGAAGATATTATTGGCCTCCCTTGTGAAGATGCACCAAGAGTATCTGCTAAAACAGGTCAGAATGTAGAACAGGTTTTAGAAAGAATTGTAAAAGATATTCCCGCCCCACAGGGTGATGACGATGCACCTTTGAGAGCGTTAATATTTGACTCTGTTTACGACAATTACAAAGGCGTTATTGTTTACACAAGAATAGTTGACGGTACAATTAAACCCGGTGACACAATGAAAATGATGGCAACCGGTGCAGAATTTACTGTTGTTGAAACAGGTTATATGAGAGCAACATCACTTGAGCCAAGAGATAAACTCTGTGCGGGTGAAGTTGGTTATATTACTGCTTCAATAAAAACTGTAAGTGATGCCCGTGTTGGTGATACTGTTACTTTGGCTTCTAATCCGGCAAAAGAAGCGTTACCCGGTTACAGACAAGCAACACCAATGGTTTACTGCGGTATTTACCCTGCTGACGGTGCTGACTACGAAAATCTTCACGAAGCACTCGAAAAATTACAACTTAATGATGCTGCACTTTCTTATGAGCCGGAAACCTCAGGTGCTTTGGGATTTGGTTTCAGATGTGGTTTCTTAGGTCTTTTACATCTCGAAATTATTCAGGAAAGACTCGAAAGAGAATACAATTTAGATTTAGTTACAACAATTCCGAGTGTTGTTTATAAAATTCACTTAACAAATGGTGAAGTTATTGAAATTGACAACCCTACCCACTACCCTGACCCTGCAACAATTGATTTTTCAGAAGAACCTGTTGCAGATGCACATATCTATTCACCACCTGAATATGTTGGTGCGATAATGGATTTATGTCAGGAAAGACGTGGTACCTTTAAAAATATGGACTACATTTCTTCTGACAGGGTTGAATTAAAATACGATTTACCACTTAACGAAATCATTTACGACTTCTTTGATGCGTTAAAATCAAGAACTCGTGGTTACGCTTCACTTGACTATGAAATCTCTGAATACAGAAAGTCAAATCTTGTAAAACTTGACGTTCTTCTTAATGGTAATATAGTCGATGCTCTTTCATTTATGGTACACTCTGACAAAGCGTATGGCAGAGCAAGAAAGATTGCTGAAAAGCTTAAGGACAATATTCCAAGACAGATGTTTGAAATACCGATTCAGATTGCTATTGGTGGCAAGGTTATTGCAAGAGAAACTGTTAAGGCAATGCGTAAAGACGTTCTTGCAAAATGTTACGGCGGTGACATTACCAGAAAGAAAAAACTTCTTGAAAAGCAAAAAGAAGGTAAAAAGAGAATGCGTTCATTCGGTACAGTTGAAGTACCACAAGAAGCATTTATGGCTATTCTTAAGTTGGATGAGGATTGATGAAAACGCTGAAGCGTTTTTCATCAGCGATATAAATCCTTACGGATTTGCGATATATTTCTAAAGCAAACACATCGTAATATTAAAACTATAAAAGCAGAAAAAGTTCTATCATTTTCAGTTCACGAAAACTTTAAATGATAGAACTTGTTATTTTATTGACTGACAATTACAATCAAGTCCGCAGGACTTCCGAAATTTTCAATTCTCAATTCTCAATTTTCAATTATAATCATGAAATTCTGCATTACTCCGCGTACTTCTCAAGCACAGCCTTGAGTTCATCAAGCCCGTCACCTTTTTCAGATGAGAACGGAATGATTGTAAGGTCTTCTCCGAATTCCTTGAGTTCCTCGCGAAGTCCCTCAACGCGTTCTTTGTACTGTGTTTTATTGAGCTTGTCGCTTTTAGTTGCAGCAACTATGAATGGGATTTCACAATCCTGTAAAAATTGCATCATAATATAATCATCTTCAGATGGCTTATGACGCATATCCACAAGCTGAACAACAAGTTTTAGGTTTCGTTCATTCTGGAAGTAGCCTTCCATCATTTCTGCCCATCGACGTTTTTCGCCTTTTGCAACTTTAGCGTAGCCATAACCCGGTAAATCAACAATTCTTACATCTTCTGTTCTGTAAAAGTTAATTGTAATAGTTTTACCCGGTACAGAAGAAACACGTGCTAAATTCTTTCTGTTAAAGAGTTTATTAAGCATTGAAGATTTACCTACATTTGACCTGCCGGCAAATGCAATTTCTGTTACTGTTGACTCAGGGATTTGTGAAAGCGTACCGAATGCCGCTTCAAATTCTACCTTATTAAAATTCACTTAAAAATCCCCTTTCAACAACAAACTGTAGTCTGTGATTCTTCGCTTGTTTCCTGAATTTTCACGGTAGTTTTTTTACTCTGTCGTGATTTCTTAGGTTTAGTCAACGCTAAATTCAAAACCTCATCAAGAGTAGAAACCGCAATGAATTCAATATTTTCTTTAACGACATCGTCAACCTTTTCTAAATCAGGAAGATTGTCTTTTGGAATTAAAACCGTTTTCATTTTGTTTTTATATGCCGCCATTGATTTTTCTTTTAAACCACCAATTGCGAGAACATTACCACGTAATGAAATTTCACCAGTCATTGCAACATCCGGCTTTACAGGGCGATTTGTGAGTGCAGAAACAAGTGCAGTTGTCATTGTAACACCTGCAGATGGGCCATCTTTTGGCACTGCGCCCTCCGGTGCGTGAATATGAATATCTTTAGTCTTATAGAAGTCAGAGTCAATACCTAATTCATTTGCTCTGCTTCTTACAAAGCTAACCGCAATTTTTGCAGACTCTTTCATAACATCGCCTAAAGAACCCGTAAGCTCAATTTTACCTGTTCCTTCTAAAATTGATGCTTCAATCTGCATAATTTCGCCACCGACTTTAGTCCACGCAAGACCATTTACTGCACCAATCATATTTTCGAGTGAAAGGTCGTTGTCTTTATATTTTCTTGCACCTAAAAATTCTTCTAAATTGTCAGGTGTAACTGTAATTTTACCACTGAAACCATCAGCAAATTTAACCGCAGCTTTTCTTAAAATTTTAGTTATAACTCTTTCTAATGTTCTTACACCCGCTTCTTTTGTGTAACCGTCTATTATAAGACGCAAAGCAGAATCTGTAATAGAGAGCATTTTAGTAGTTATATTAAAGTTTTTAAGTTGTTTTGGTACAAGGTGTTTTTTAGCAATTCTGAACTTTTCTTCAGCGGTATAACTGTAAAGTTCGATAATTTCCATTCTGTCGTAAAGCGGACCAGGAATAGCTGAAGCATCGTTTGCAGTAGTAATGAACAACACCTTACTTAAATCAAACGGTACATCTAAATAATGGTCTTGGAATGTACTGTTCTGCTCACCGTCAAGCACCTCTAAAAGCGCAGAAGATGGGTCACCTTTATAATCGTTACCCAATTTGTCAATTTCATCGAGCAATATAAGCGGATTAGTAGAACCCGCCTGTTCAACAGCAGAAATAATTCTACCCGGCATAGCACCTATATAAGTTCTTCTGTGACCACGAATTTCTGCTTCATCGTGAACTCCACCGAGAGAAATTCTTGCATAGTTTTTATTCATTGCTTTAGCAAGTGACTTTGCAATAGATGTTTTACCGACACCCGGAGGGCCTACAAGACAAAGGATTTGTGAATTAACATTTTCTGAAAGTTTTTTAACTGCAATAAGCTCTACAATTCTTTCTTTTACTTCTGTTAAACCATAATGGTCTTTGTCTAATACTTTTCTTGCTTTATCAAGATGTAATGAATCTTTTGTTTCATTATTCCAAGGAAGTGCTAAAACTCTATCTAAATATGTACGGGTAACATTTGCTTCTGCACTACTGCTTGAAAGTTTTAAAAGACGGTCACTTTCATCAAGAAGCTTTTTCTTGTATTTATCTTCGAGTGGCAAAGCATTTATTTGTGCTTTGTATTTCTCGGCTTCTTCTTCAGGCGACTCTTCATCATTGAGTTCTTGTGAAATAACCTTAAGTTGTTCACGAAGGAAATAGTCGCGTTGGTTTTTATCCATCTTCTCGTGAACTTCCTCGTGAATACTATGTTGAAGCCCGAGAATTTCAGTTTCTTTTATTAAAACACTACAAAGTCTTTCCGCCCTTTTTAACGGGTTTAATTCGCTTAAAAGTGCTTGTTTGTCTTCGAACATTAAAAGAGTGTTACTTACAATGTAATCAGTTAATGTACCAATATTATCTTCAGTATGAACAGTCATTTCAACATCCGGTGAAAGTCTTGGTAAAAGTTCTGCGTAATCATCAAACAAATCTCTTAATGTTCTGACTAACGCTTCGCTGTAAGGCGCATCAACTTTTCTTACAGTTTTTTGGAAAACTTCTGTAACAACTGCTTTTAAAATAGGTTTTGTTTTAATTGGTTCTGTTATAGTTGCTCTGTATTTACCTTCAACAACAACTCTTAAAACTTCTGTATTCGGAAGTTTAATAACTTGTTTGACTTCTGCTACAACACCAATTTTATTCAAATCTTTGAATTCGGGATTTTCAACATCTGAATCTATTTGCGCAGTAAGGAAAATTTCACCTGTTGTATTTAAAGCGGCTCTTATTGCCGAAATTGATTTTTGTCTTCCCACATCAAAATGTAATGTCATCTGCGGGAAAACAACCACGCCTCTCATAGCAAGAACGGGAAGCGTAGTTGTAATTGCATTTTTCTTAATCATATTATAATCCTTTATGATGCCTGATTTTTGCCTTTGGTTTTTCTTATAACAATTGGTTCTTCTTTACCGTCAACTACATCAGCAGTAATTTTAACAACCTCTGCTGTTTCGTCTGATGGTACAGAGTACATTACAGGAACTAATATTTTTTCCATCAATGCACGAAGACCTCTGGCACCTGTTTCTTTTTCAATTGTTAATTCTGCAACACGTTTTACTGCATCAGGAGTAAATTCAAGAGTTACATCATCCATTTTGAAAAGACTCTGATACTGTTTTAAAAGTGCATTTTTAGGTTCTGTAATAATACTTACAAGGGCATCTACATCTAAATCTTTTAATGATGTAATAACAGGAATTCTGCCGACTAATTCGGGAATAAGTCCGAATTTTACAAGGTCTTGTGTTACAACCTTTGACATAATATCCATTTTCTTTAAATCTGTTTTTGAACGGATTTCGCTACCGAAACCAAGCACATTTTTGCCGAGTCTTTCTTCAACCAACTTTTCAATTCCGGCAAAAGCACCACCACAGATAAAGAGAATTTTTGAAGTATCTATCTGGATAAATTCCTGTTGAGGATGCTTTCTGCCACCTTGTGGCGGAACATTTGCAACTGTACCTTCAATAATTTTTAAAAGTGCTTGTTGAACTCCCTCACCGCTTACATCACGGGTGATAGATGTATTTTCACTTTTTCTTGTGATTTTGTCGATTTCGTCAATATAAATAATACCCTTTTCTGCTTTTTCGATATCAAAATCTGCCGCCTGAATAAGTCTTAAAAGAATATTTTCAACATCTTCGCCGACATAACCTGCTTCAGTAAGAGTGGTAGCATCTGCAATAGCAAACGGAACATCGAGAATTTTTGCAAGAGTTGAAGCGAGCAAAGTTTTACCTACACCGGTAGGACCTAATAAAAGCACATTACTTTTTCCGATTTCAACATCATCATTTTTTTCACAATAAACACGCTTATAGTGGTTATAAACTGCAACTGATAAAACCTTTTTTGCATCTTCCTGTCCAATTACATATTCATCAAGTTTTTCTTTGATTTCCATTGGTTTCGGAAGATTACTTGCTTTTTCTTCAGTCGATTCTTCTATTGCTCTCTCAACATCTTCAGGGTCAATACCTTCCATTACCTGTAAACAGAGTTCAACACATTCATCACAAATATAAACTTCAGGACCTGCAATTAATTTTTTAACTTGGTCTTGAGATTTACCGCAAAATGAACATTTTAATCT
>JAFSBS010000129.1 GCA_017437165.1 Clostridia bacterium | reverse complement strand
TATGTTGATTTCGTTCGTTTCCGTTTCTTAGTTAATTCTGATACAGCAGTTAACAACACAAACATCTTCTTGGCTAACGATGAAAAGAGAAACTACATCATGATTGATATTGATGATGAACCTCTCAGAAACGGTCAGACAAGTAACCCTGTTAAAGCTTCTAACTTGGTTATTGAATATGAAGGTAGCGTAACACCTCCTCCTGCTGATCCTGTTTCAGTTGAAAATATTACAACTCAAGTTCAATGGCAAGACAAAGATGCTGGTAAGATGAGAGTTGCTTTCCGTGGTAACATCAAAAACTACGATCTTAACCTTGTTGATGGTTCTCAGACAGAAATCGCTGACATCTCAAAGATGGGTGTTGTTTACTCAAAGAGCAACCAGGATCCAACAATCGGTGGTGCAAATTGTACAGATGTTGACGCATGGACAATTTACGACTTCACAACAGGTGGTTATTTCTTCCGTGCAGTAGTTGGTAATTACGGTTATGATGATACAACTACTCTCTATGCAAAGGCTTACATTGTTATTGATGGTCAGACAATCTACGCTCCAAGCGCAATGACAACAACAGGTGCTCAGGCTTATACTGCTGGTCTTGCAAATGGTATGTCTGCAAAATAATTATGAAAGATAAATATATTTCACCAGAATTAAAAATTCTTGAATTTGATATACACGATGTTTTAACTAACTCTTCAGTTGTTACAACAAGGCCTTCCGGTGGCATCGATATCGGTGGTACAGGCGGCGACGGATATATCGACTTCGATGACATTCTGTGATAGATATATAATTGAAAGGAGAAATAACTCATGGTTAATTACACAAAACCGGAACTCGAAATTACAGAGTTCGAAATAGTTGACGTTCTTACTATCTCCTATCAAAATGACGGTCCGGATGCTGAATACGGCGCTTGGTATTGATTTGAGAAGTAGGGAATAACAAAGCCCTTTATAACCTGCTACATTCGTGTAGCAGGTTTTTGTCTGTCTCGCCGCAAGGCAAGACCTTTTATTCTTTTATACTATTGAAATAGCTATGGGAATATGTTAAAATAATTGAAAATTGAAAATTGAAAGTTGAAAATTAAGGAACGCTTCGCGTTGGATTATAATTATCTAAAAATGAAACTAAAAATTAAATCCTAAAATCGTAGGGGCTTCAGCTTGGTCGCCCGTAGTAACGAGTGAAATTTATTTGGTAATTATAAATGAAACAAAAATGTAATTGTAACAA
This sequence comes from Clostridia bacterium, assembly GCA_017437165.1. GTDB lineage: Bacteria > Bacillota > Clostridia > Oscillospirales > Acutalibacteraceae > DTU089. Next base: position 6,917 of record JAFSBS010000129.1, on the reverse strand, counting down.
GTACCTCTCTTCGAAGAGAGGGGGACCACCATTTCATACATTAACTTGTTTTCATATACCTTCAAGCGAATTGTGAATTTGCATTATATATAATGTTTCTTGGGTGGTGGAGAGTTCTTCGCCACGAGGTAGTTATAAAATTACAGTAAGTTGGCAAACAAATAAACTAAAGAAATATGGTGATTTTCTGAATAGGTATAAACCATTACCGCTAAATGGAAATTTAAGAGAATATGCCAAAGAAATGCGTAAAAATCCGACGGATGAAGAAAAGAAAATTTGGTACGGGTATTTGAGATATTTAAAACCAAATTTTCACCGTCAAAGAATTATAGGGAATTATATAGTAGATTTCTATTGTCCCAAACTTAATCTTGTAATAGAAATCGATGGATGGCAACACGAAGTATTAAACAAAGAATATGATGACAAGAGAACAGAATATATTGAAGGCTTAGGCTTTTCAGTTTTAAGAATAGATAATGAAGATGTGAATTATGATTATAATTATGCAATATTTAAAATAAGAGAAGCTTGTCAGGAGCAAGCAAAAAAACATAAAATCGAATTTACAGATGAAACCTTAAATTGGTAATTTGCAGAGTAACCGATGAGCTTTGCGTTAAAAAAGCTTTGTGTCAAAGAACTCTCCACCACGCTTACGCGCGGTCCCCCTCTCTTCGAAGAGAGGTATGTTGTCGCAATTACTTTTTGTTTTTTTAAAATTATCTAAATATTTTACTAAACCAACACACAAAAGGAAATCACAAAAATGAAATTATCAGTCGCTGACTTAATCGTCGAAATAACCCCAAGATATGAATTACTTAAATCCCGCCTTGGTCCGTATATGTATAACGGAGAAAAAGAAGCGGATATTGTCATTCCGATAAGTGAGCAGTTTTTTATTGACCGACAAAACGAACATCCGGAATTAACGCTCGAAGAATGTGAATATCTTTACACAGGTTCTTGTTTTTATACGGAACTTATAAAATATGATGGCGTCTTGCTTCACGCATCTTGTGTACAGTATGAAAATTACGCTTATCTTTTTTCGGCAAATTCCGGTACAGGAAAATCTACACACACTCATTTGTGGCTCAAAAAATTTCCGACAGCTGAAATTCTTAATGATGACAAACCCGCAATAAGAAAAGTTGGCGAAAAATATTACGCATTCGGCACTCCCTGGAGTGGTAAATTTGACGAAAGTGTAAACACTAAAACAGAAATTGCAGGAATAACTTTTCTTTCACGTGGTGAAACTAATGAAATTGAAAGGGTATCAGGCAGTGATGTCATGTTTGATTTTATGAATCAGACTGTAAGACCAAACAAAAAAGAATATATGATTTCCTTTATGGAAATTTTAGATAAAATACTTTCAGATGTGCCTGTTTTTAAAATGAAATGTAATATTTCAGAAGAAGCAGTTATTACATCTTATAACGCAATGAAAAGGAGTTAATTATGAAACTCAGTGAAAATTTTGTTTTGAAAAATATAGCGGGTGAAACTGTTGTAATGCCTGTAGGTGAAGCAGTAGGAAAAATAAATGGTATGATAAAACTTAACCCGTCTGCAAAAGTAATATGGGAATCTCTTGAAGCAAATAAAGATGTTGACGGGATTTTAGAAGATATGAAAAAGAATTTTGCCGAAGTTGATGATGAAATACTCAAAGAAGATATAAATTACTTCTTAAATAAACTTCGTAAATATGAGATTTTAATTGATTGATATGAATAACAAGGTAACTATGCAAGAGCTTCTTCCATTTATAGAAGAAGCTTTTAAGAATAATAAAACTTTCACAATTCCGATTACGGGAACAAGTATGCTTCCGCTTTTAGTGCAGGGGAGAGATGCTGTTACACTCAAAAAGTGCGAAGAACCTCTGAAAAAAGGTGACTTACCATTATATAGAAGAAAAGACGGCACTTTTGTGCTTCACAGAATAGTAGATATTGATAAAAATGGTAATTATATTATGTGTGGTGACAATCAGTTTTTAAAAGAATACAACATTGAACATTCACAGATTATCGGCATTGTTTCAGAAATCACCCGTGACGGTAAAACTTTTTCGGCAACCAATAAAAAATATCAGAAGTACGTAAAACTCGGACTTGCTCTTCTTAATGTAAGGTATCCGTATAAGAGGGTGAGGTACTATGCATCTAAAATCAAGAATTGAAAATTAAAAAGGCAGGAGACTTTTATGGCAAATATTACCGAACCAACCGAACAACAAAAAACTGCTTCTTGCCTTGATACAGGCAAAAAACTTATAAAGGTATTAGACGGAATAATAAATGACAAAAAAGCAGATATTCCCGAAGGTACAGATTTTTCGCGCATTCTGAAACTCGCGTATGCTCACAGAATAAGCGGTATGGTGGCTTACTGTGCAGAAAAATATGATTTAGGGAAAGAAATAAAAGAAAAATTTAATCAGGAACTTTTTAAAACTGCCGCAAGGCATACTGCCCAGGAACGCGAAGTACAGGAACTTTCAAAATGTTTCGATAATGAAAAAATTGAGCATTGTTTCTTGAAGGGTTTAAAAATATCTTCACTTTATGATGTTCCCGAAATGCGTTTTATGCTTGATATAGATATATATGTAAATCCTGAAAAATTTCAGGATGCAATAAAAGTGATGGAAGACAGAGGTTATAAGAAAATTTCTGTCGATGAAAAAGACTGTTCTCTTTCTAAAAAACCGTTTTTAAATGTTGATTTACACAGAGAGTTAAAATATGATTTCGATTTGGGTTATGATTTCTATAAAGATGTTTATGAAAGACTCATTTCTAAAGAAAATTCTTACGAAAAATCAATGACAAAAGAAGAATTGTATGTTTATCTTCTTTCACACACTGCGCATCATTTTGCAACAGCCGGTACGGGAATTAAAAGTGTAATTGACCACTACTATATTATGAAAAATCTTGTGCCACAATGCGACGAAAATATTTTATATAAATATCTGAAAGAAAGCGGTCTTGAAGATTTCAACAAGAAATTTTCAAAACTTACTAAAGTGTGGTTTATGGGTGAGGAGAGTGACGAAGTTACTGAACAAATGGCAGATTATGTTATTTTGAGCGGTGCTTACGGAACAGATATAAACTACTATGTTAACGGTGTTCTCAGAATGGGTATGAGTGAAAATAAAAATGAATACTTTATAAAAAGGCTTTTCCCCCCTTATGAAACAATGTGTTACAGATATCCCGTTTTAAAAAAAAGTAAAATTTTACTGCCGGCTTTCTGGGGTTTAAGAATATTAAGTTCTGTTACTCAGGCAAACAGAATTAAAAATGAAGCAAACGGAATTTCATCAGTAGATGAAATAAACAAAAATAAACAAGAAGAATTTCTTAAAAATGTCGGATTGTAAATTTTTTGAAAACCCCCTTGTAGAAACTATACTACTTATGTTATAATACAATTTGAATGTTTAAAAATAAATTCAAGTACAGGGTCAGGTGAATTATATGGCTTACGAAGAAAAAACAAATTATGAAGACGATACCAGTCTGTATTCCTTTTTAAGACTTATAAATATTCTTGTAAAAAAATGGTGGGTAATTGTAATCTTTATGATTGTTTTCGGATTATTCGGTTTCATTTTATCAAGAATTACTTATACTGAACAATATTCTTCTCAGATTATTTTCAACGTTTCTAACAAAGATAAGGATATTGCGGGTTCTGCGTCTCTTTATGTTACTCAATCTGACGCACAGGCTTCCGGTATGATTGCTAACAACTTTAAAAATCTTATTGAAAACGGTAACGACTTTGTTTCTATAATTCAAAAAGATATTAAAGAAAAAACCGGTAAAACTTACGAAAAAGGTTACTTGAGAAGATTACTCAATGTTTCACTTCTTACAGATGGTACCCTTGTGTATATTACCGTTACTTCTGAAGATAAAGCACTGTCAAATGCAGTTTCAAATGCTATAAAGGATAATTACGAGCAATTCACTACAAAAGTATTCCCTACAGCAAACTTTACTATTGCCGACAACCCGACTCCTTCAGAACTTCAAACCGATACATCAATATTTATTTATACACTTGCAGGGTTATTATTCGGTGTCATTTTAGCAGTCGTTATTGTAGTTGTAAGAAGTAAAATTCAGAACATACTTCTTTCAAGTGAAGATATTAAAAATAAATATGGCGTTAGTATTATGGCTATCGTTTCTAAAATTGATACTAAAAAATCAAGTATCTCAAGACTTCTTATTACAGACAGAAATGTTGGTCTTCCGTTCATTGAAACATTTAAACTTATAAGAACTAAACTTGAATCAACAAAACTTAAAAAAGGTTACTCTGTTTTTGCTGTTACAAGTTCTACTGAAAGTGAAGGCAAAACAACTTGTTCTGCAAACATTGCACTTTCTCTTGCAAAAAGCGGTAAATCGGTTATTCTTATTGATGCCGATTTAAGAAGACCTGCTGTTTGTAAAACTCTCGGTATCTCTCTTGATGGTGACCGTGGTATTTATGAAATTGTAAGTGGTCAGAAAACATTTGACGAAGCAGTTAAATATGTTGAAAGATATAATTTGTATCTTCTCATTTCTGATACACAGACAGTTGACCCATCTGAAGTTCTCGCTTCAAAGGGTATGGAAGCAATCGTTGAAGAAGCAAGAAAAAACTTCGACTATGTTGTTATTGACTGTCCACCGGCGGGTGTCGTTGCTGACGCCGCAATCGTTGCAAACTATGCCGATTCAATTATTTTCGTTGCTTCTGAAGGTAAAGTTTCACTTTCACAGGTTGAGTATGCTTTATCAGATCTTATGACTACAAAGTCAGATATTCTTGGTTGCATTTATAACTATGCTGACCCGAAATTCCTTTCTCGTGGTGGTTATTTCTCAAGTGCGTATGGCGGTTATCACAAAATTGGTGGTTATGGTTATGCAAATGCTTACGCATCAAGTTATTACAGAAGTCAGCAATCAGCGAATTCTTCAGGCAGAAGAAGTTCAAGATAAAAATAAAAAAACACTCTTACACTTTTTGTGTGAGAGTGTTTTTTTGTTCAGTTGGATTTGGAAAACTCATTTCACCATAGGTGGGTTGGGATAATGCTAATGTGAATATTTCGGGAATGTGATTTATGCAAAGTGATGTTTAATATATGAATAATTTGTAAACATTTTCATAAGAATAATAAAAACGTGTGATTTTGCCTTCAAAATTATGACATTTTTGTAACTTTTCGACAAAATTTGGTCTGCATTTTTTACACCGAATAAAAAAAAATATATTGATTATTTACAAAACTTGTAGTATGATTAGGAATGAGATATACTCACATAGGTGTATTATGCCCAAAATTCAAAGATTATTTGGATATTTTTAACACATTTTATGAGTAGAAATATAGTAAATGTATATACCGATACATTTGTAGGGTATTAAAAAATTAGTTTACTTAAGAAAATCCGGAGGCTTTATTTATGGCGCTTGAGTTAACAAGAAAAGGCGGTAACAAGAAAGACCCGAAACCGCAAATAAACATTCTTCCTAAAATCGAGGAGTTTTTCCAGAAAAACCCGATAATGAAAATTATCGTTCCGGTTATCGGCTTTTTAATAATAGTTGCAGTATTTCTTATTATTGTATTTGGTGACAAGGTTATTACCGAAGACCCTGATAAAGATGCCGGTACACAGAATCCAAACTCCAATGTAGTTGAAGTTCTTCCGGGAGACAATACAATTACCGATAATAAGGTTCTTGAAATAATAAACAAGGATCCTCTTTCAGCAGATATTCTCTCTACTGCTAAGTACAAAGGTTACGTAAGTGGTTCGAGTGGTCTTAAAACTGCTCTTATTCAGATAGGTTCAAAAAATGATTTCCTTATTCTTGCTGTTGGCGAAACAGTAGGTGACTCAAGTTGGGAAGTTATTGAAATAAATGAAGATTATGTGTTGTTTAAAGCAGGTAACGCTACTAAAAAAATTAAAAGCGAAATCTAAAACAACTTAAATTTATATATTACACGATATGTTACATATCAAAATCTGGTCTTTTACTAGGAGGACAACTGAGATGAAATTAAAAAATCGCGCATTGAAAACAATCAGCATGTTTGCACTCTCACTTATTTTGCTTATGGGTGCAGTGCTTCCAATGTCTGCTGCAGGTAGTTCACCTGACGACTATATGGCTACATATACCGTTAAATCAGGCGATACACTTTCTTCTATTGCAGCAAAATACGGTGTTACCGTTGCAAGTATTGTAAAGGAGAATGACATTTCTGCATCCGCTACTCTTTTTCCGGGGCAGTCTTTAAATATTCCGGGTGCAACATCTGTTCACGAAGACTCTACTACTTCTTTCGGTTCTTCAAGTACAATAACTGCAAAGTTTAAAGAAGCTGATTTAATAGGTGTTCTTGAAACAATTCTTGCACATACAGGTTATACAATGATTTTCAAAGGTAACACAACAAATGTTACTATTGACCTTCCGGGTGTTTCTCCTCTTACAGCGATTGATTATGTTCTCCGTATGGTAGATATGACTTACATAAAGCAAGATAATATTATTTACGTTGGTGCCGCTGCTACTCTTAATGCAAGTTTTGCAGATAAACAAGCACTTACAAAATTCACAGTTAAATATATCTCAGTTGAAACTCTTATGTCACAACTTTCAACACTCGGTGTATCACCAACTCTTGTGAAAATGGAAAACAATAACCGAGATTTCTGGCTTACAGGTACACCAATGGAGTTAGCGAAAGTTAAACAACTTATAAAAACTCTTGATATTAAAAAGCACACAACATTAGGCAGTGCGGCTATCAGTTCAAGCCTTACTCCTATTGAGTTAAAATACATATCTGCAAGTGAATTCAGTTCACT
>JAFSBS010000128.1 GCA_017437165.1 Clostridia bacterium | reverse complement strand
AGACAAAGTATCTAACGCAGGGCAATTTTTACGATTGAAAAAATATGTAGAGTTAGCAAAGTGATTCTGTTCCTTTTTGAATGTTTCAAAAATCTTCCAGAGCATCTCTTTGAATTGTTCAGTAAAAATAGAACTGTCAAGAGTTGTCTGATAATATTCATATGCTAAAAAAAGAGGGGCGCATAATGAATCAACTTCATATTTTCTTTCCCATATAAGTTCGTGGTAAAAGTCAGTTTCGTCTTTTGCAGAGTCAGGGTTGGCTTTAGCGTTAAAAGCATTTGAATAAGGGTCAAGACAAACATAAAATGCGTGTTTTTCAATAACGCTTTTAAGAATTGCTTTTAAATCCGCATCTTCATTTGCATAGCGTATATATGGTTTTACCTGTGCGGCGCTGTCACGAAGCCACATTGCAGGAATATCACCTGTAATAACAAAGAAACTTCCGTCTTCGAGCTGAGTAACAGTTGTTTCAATTGTGTTCAAAAAACACCTTTTGAAAAATGGTGCCGCTTCAGGACATTTTTCTTTCAGAACACTTTCAATTTCATTTGCTTTATCTAATAAAATTTTTGGAATATCCATAAAAAATCTCCATACCGTATAATTGATATAAATAATACATATAAAAGAATTATATCATAAATAAAGTATAAATACAACAGCAAAAAAGTTTGTTAAACTCTTGACAAAGTCTTTAGAATATAGTAATTTATTATTAGATAACATTTTGTTATCTGTAGAAATTTTAGTTTTATAAATGCATATATAAGGAGGAAATTCCCATGGCTCAGAGAATCGTATTAAACACAATTTCTTATCACGGTAAAGGTGCAATTAAAGAAATACCTGCAGAAATTACTGCACGTGGTCTTAAAAAAGTTTTTGTTTGCACAGACCCTGATTTATTAAAATTTGGTGTTGCCGGTAAGGTAACTGATATACTCAGTGAAAACAATATTGCTTATGATGTTTTCAGTGAAATAAAACCTAACCCAACTATTGAAAATGTATTAGATGGTGTTAAAGCATTCAAAGAATCAGGTGCTGATTCTATCGTTGCTATTGGCGGTGGTTCTGCAATGGATACTGCAAAAGCAATCGGTATTATCGTTGAAAATCCTGAATTTTCTGATGTAAGAAGTCTTGAGGGTGTGGCACCTACAAAAAATCACGCAACATTTACAATTGCAGTTCCTACAACAGCAGGTACTGCAGCGGAAGTTACAATAAACTATGTTATTACTGATGTTGAGAAAAAACGCAAGTTCGTTTGTGTTGACGTTCACGATATTCCTGAAGTTGCAGTTGTTGACCCTGATATGATGGCTTCAATGCCAAAAGGTCTTACAGCAGCAACAGGTATGGACGCTTTGACACACGCAATTGAAGGTTATATTACAAAAGGTGCTTGGGAAATGACAGATATGTTCCACCTTAAAGCAATAGAACTTATATCAAAACATCTTCGTGGGGCTTGCGAAAACACAGAAGAAGGCAGAGAGGGTATGGCACTCGCTCAATATATCGCGGGTCAGGGCTTCTCTAACGTTGGACTTGGTATTGTTCACAGTATGGCTCACGGTTTAGGCGCTCTTTACGATACACCTCACGGTGTTGCAAATGCTATTATTTTGCCGACAGTTATGGAATATAACGCAGAATGCACAGGCGATAAATACAGAGATATTGCTAAAGCAATGGGTGTAGAAGGTACTGAAAATATGACTATTGAAGGCGCTCGTAAAGCTGCTGTTGCTGCGGTAAGAAAATTGGCGACCGATGTTGGTATTCCGGAAAATCTTAAAGAAATTGTAAAGGAAGATGACATTCAGTTCCTTGCAGAAAGTGCTTATGCAGACGCTTGCAGACCGGGTAACCCGAGAGATACAAGTGTTGAAGAAATAGTTGAACTTTATAAGAGTTTAATGTAACAGATTAAAAAAATCGGATATTACGAATTTTAGAAGTTCGTAATATCCGACTTTTTTAATAGAATTTAAAGATTATTTGTTTATAAAAAATGTTATTACCTTTATTGCAGTATAAATTATTAAAAATGCAGATAATACTTTTTTCAAAACATAAATTGATTTATATGCCTTTGTGATTTTTTCAATATTTTT
>JAFSBS010000127.1 GCA_017437165.1 Clostridia bacterium | reverse complement strand
GACCACTGCTCACCTATTTCAGATACAACAATTATGTCTTCTGCAGGTGCTCGTTGCGACCACTTAAATCACGTTTCAACACAGATTCCATACGCAGTAACAGTTGCTGCAATTTCTTTCATTGGTTACATAATCGCAGGTTTCATTCCTGAAAAATATGCACTTGTTACTCTCCCGATTCTTGTAGTATTAACAGTTGCAACATTGTTTGTAATTAAAGCTGTTACTAAAAAGAAAGCTTAACAGAAAAGTGCTGAGTGATGAATCAGGGTTATAATTAAATAACAAAAAGATAAGTTCTATCATTTAAAGTTCGTAAACTAAAAATGATAGAACTTATTTTATTTAATTGATAAATAATTATAATCGGCTTTGCCGCGAAATTTTTAATTATTAATTTTTCTTTTTTAATTTCGCAGACACAAAATTCAGTACTCTACACTACTTATTTCTTAAGTGCCTCAAGAAACTCAACCGCCTTACGAATATCAACCTCCGGCTTATCGCCTACTTCTCTTTCAATTGTAAGGAAACCCTTGTAGCCAATATCTGTAAGCGCTTCGAGATATTCTTTAAATGGAACTGAACCTTCGCCTAATGGAACCTCAAGGAATGAATCTTCAGTAACAATTACTTCCTGTTTCATACCATAAATTATTTCCGGGTCTTTATAGAAGATTTGCTTACCATCTTTTGCGTGAGTATGAACTATGTACTTCTGAAGATTGTAAACTGCCTTAACAGGGTCATCGCCTGTAACCATAACTAAGTTAGCAGGGTCAAGGTTTACACCGACACCTGTTGAGCCGAGTGAGTCAAGGAACTCTTTTAAAACTGCAGATGTTTCAGGACCTGTTTCAATAGCAAAGTGTGCATCAATAGAATCTGCATATTCTGCAAGTTCGTGACAAGCCTCTTGCATAACTTTATATCTGTCGTGGTTTTTGTCACCGGGAACAACACCAATGTGAGTTGTAACAACATTTGTTTCAAGTTCTTTTGCAAGGTCTAAAATTCTTTTTGATTTTTCAATTTTTTCCGGATTTCTTTCTTTAAAAGAGAATCCACCGCCGCCTAAGTCACCGCAAAGAGCAGAAATAACAAGACCGTTAGATTTTACTAAATCTAAAAATTCTTTTCTTTTTGCTCCTACAAGATTTTCTGGAGCCATCTCTCCTGATGTAGCATAAACCTGAATACCCTGTGCTCCCACTTCTGCCGCTTTTTTTACTGCAGTAGGAATGTCAGTGCGGAAACTGTTGATGATTACACCAATTGGAAAATTGTACATAGTAATACCCTCTTTTTTCTTTTTTAGAAATTATTATTCTGACCATCGTTATCAGTTGGTGCCTGATAATTCTGATTCATTGGTTGTGTTGGTGGTTGAATTGGTTGATTAGGCATATAAGAATTATTCATCATAGGCGCACCATAATTCATCTGACTGTTCATATATGGTTGCATTCCCATACCCATTATACCAAATGTTTTTTCATATTGCTGAAGAATTTTTTTATTCTTTGCATATTTTACAATCATAATAACAGTAACAACAACAAGAATAATAAATGGAATCATAAACATAAACATTCCGATTCTTGCAGCATTGTTTGTTTCTTCATCAAATGCCTGAAAACCTGAACCAAAACTATAAGATTCTGCCTGCTCTTTATAATTCTGTGCATCGGTAAAATCGACAGTGTTTTTATGTGAATCACCATTTAATAAAGTTCCGTTGATTGTAAAAGAGTCAATTGCTTTTTTTATAAATGTTGAATTTTTATTATCTGTTTCAGTTAATAAACAATACACCTTTTCTTCGGAGGCTAAAAGATAAGCATTGTAATAATATGTATCATCATCAACACCTGTAAATTTAAGACATTTATAACCATTGATTTCTGTTATTTCAGATTTAAAATTAACTTCGTCAAATAAGTAAAGATATTCGTCAACAATGTAATGAAAAATTCCTGTTAATTCATCCTGATATTTTTCAACATCTGAAATTGCATCTTTATTTTCGAAAACAGAAATATAAACGTATTCATACGGGATTATTTCTGATTCAAAATCAATATTGTCTGTGTTTTTTTCTAACTGATATGTAACTTCCTCTTCTTCAGAATAACAAACAATATTATATTCTTCTGCAACATCTATATAAAAAACATCATTTAAAATAGCTTCTGTTTCACCTGCAAAAGAAATAACTGTTAATGGTAAAACAAAAATGCAAACGGCAATAATTAAAGATAAAAGTTTCTTTTTCATTATAAATTACCTCCGTCATTATTTTCTTTGTTTGTTTCGTTTTTAAGTGCATCAGTAAAAGCAGAAATATCCTGATTTTGTTGTGGGGCATTATTTACAGGATACTGTGGCACAAAAGTCTGGGGATTATAGTTATAATTTTGTGGTGGGATATTTGCCATATCCTTTAAAACTGATTTGTCATAAACTACGCCGTAAGTTAATTCATAATTTTTGATTTTTTCCTTTAACTTTTTATTTTTAGATATAAATACAATTAAAATAATAAGTACCGGAACAAAAAGTAAAATTGAACACATTACGAGCATTGCCATAATAACAGTAGATTTTTCCATACCCATTTCTTCGAGAATTGCGTAAGGGTCAACATCGCCATTTTCTACTGCTGCGGCAAAGTCTTCACCGTAAATTTCTGCTAATGCATCGTTTGTTCCATCGGAATATTCATCTACTCCTTCTGTGTAAACGAATTCTTCACCTGCAACTGCATCATCTGCTATTTCTTCACCTGTTGCAAAAGCAAATGTGGAAAAGCAAAAAGCAAAAACAAGTGATAAAAGTATTGCCATAATCTTTTTCATAAAAATTCTCCTACTTTTTATTTTTTATTTTTAACCAATATTCTTTTGCTGCCTGTTCCTACTTGTTATCCCCATACTCATAGTAACGGGCATTCTTAAGAATATCGGGTAAATACTGTTGTTCTACCCATCTGTTTGGATAATCGTGAGGATATTTATAAAACTGTCCCTTTATTTCTGCATCATCACCGTCAAAATGCTTATTTTGAAGTTGACGCGGAATAGGTCCTGATTTTCCTTTTTGTAAGTCTGCCATTGCTTCATTTATTGCGTTGTGTGCAGTATTTGATTTTGGCGAATTGCAAACGAGAATTACTGCATCAGCGAGTGGTAATCTTGCTTCCGGCATACCAACCTGCAAAGCAATATCTGTTGCTGCTTTTACTATTGGTAAAATTGAAGGATAAGCAAGTCCTACATCTTCTGCTGCACACACTAAGAGTCTTCTTATAGCAGAAGTCATATCTCCAGCCTCTAAAAGTCTTGCTAAATAGTGAATTGCTGCATCGGGGTCAGAACCACGCATAGATTTCTGAAAAGCAGAAAGTATATCGTAATGCTCATCACCCTCTCTGTCATAACGCATAGCACTTTTTTGTGTAAGAGCCTTTGCATTTTCAAGAGATATAATTCTTTTTTCTTCCGGTTTTGGAGGATTTGCAGAAAGTACACAAAGTTCTACTGCATTTAAAGATTTTCTTACATCCCCTCCGGATGCAGTTGCAATATGTAAAGAAACCCCATCTTCAATTAAAAATTCTTCCTCATATTCTTTTGCTAAAATTTCAAACCCTCTGTTAACCGCTTTTACTGCTTCTTCAGGAGTGACAGATTTGAATTCAAAAACAGAAGAACGACTTAATATTGCACTATAAACATAAAAATAAGGATTTTCAGTAGTTGATGCAATTAAAGTTATAGAACCATTTTCAATGAATTCTAAAAGTGTCTGTTGTTGCTTTTTGTTAAAATATTGAATTTCATCAAGATATAAAAGAATTCCGTTTGGCGAATTAAAAGTATTAAGTTCATCAAAAATATCTCTTATATCCTGTGTTGAAGCAGTAGTACAATTTAATTTTCTTAAAGTTCTGTCTGTTTTTTTTGCAATCATTCTTGCAAGGGTAGTTTTACCCGTACCAGAAGGACCATAAAAAATCATATTTGGTACTGTGCCTGATTCAATTATATTTCTTAAAGGCTTATTTTCACCAATTAAGTGCTGTTGCCCAACCATTTCATCAATAGTCTTTGGACGAATTCTATCTGCAAGTGGTGTTGCCATTTGATTTTCTCCTAAAAATTAAATATCAAATTCTACTGTATCGTATGTAACTTCAAAACCAATTTCTTTCGCTTTTTCTACTAAATCATCGTGATTTAGTTTACCATTATGAGAAAAATGATGAAGACAAAAAACTGTATTATCGTCGGCATTTTTCTTTATTAGTCTTTGTTTTACTTCGTTACACGCTTTCATTCCCATATGATTAGAAAAGGCATTTTCATTGAGAATAGAAGTGCAATCAAGTGAAACAAAATTAAATTTAATATTACTGTTTTCTATATAATTCCATGTTTCATCTAAAAAATATCCTGTATCGTGTGCATAAAGAATTGCTTTATCTTCTTTTTCAATTATATAAATAACAGGGTCTAAATCTTTTGCGTGGTCTGCCTTTAAAGGTGTAACCTTATAACCTAATATTTCATAAGATTTAAAAGGTACTATTTCATTCCAGTTAACAGATTTTTCATCTCTGTTTTTTATTTGTTCAACTATAGGCAAAAGTTCTTTTGCAGAGTTTTTAGTAGAATAAATTTCTAATGGTATTTTTTCATTTTCATTCATAAAATATGCATAACCATACCCTCTGTAATGAAAATCATAAGGGTATAAATGGTCATCATGCCCGTGAGTTATAAGACACGCTTTTATTTTTCTTAAATCAAGACCATAGTTTAAAACATGAAAATATGTGTCAGCAGAAAAGTCTATCATAAGTTCATCATCAATAACCGTCTGAGAACGTGTTCTTATATTTTTTCCACCAATTTTTCTTGCATTTTCACAAATTTCACATGAGCAAAATAAACCTGGAATTCCTTCCGCTGCAGCAGTACCATAATACTTAATTTTCATTTTTTCTTCCACGCCTTTTCCACAATAAACAGTAATTTTAAATTACAAAATATTTTTAAAATCTTGCAAGGAAAAACTCTTCAATAAAACCTATAATAACTGCTAAAACCATAGGAGTAACACCATATTTTGATTTTAAATATTTCTTTTTTCCTGCGTCATCAAGAGGTAATTCCATTACTTTTTTTATATTTTTTTCTAACTTCTTTTTATATAATTTTGTAGCATTAAGACCAAGGAAAAATTTAATTGCCAAAGTTACTGCAAATTTTCCGTAAATTATATAAGCAGGTATTTGTACACTCTCTAAAAGTTTTAATAAATGTGCCTGATTTTTTGAGAGTTTTACATTCTGTCCATTCTGATAAGCAAGTATATTTTGCATTGCATTTGTATCTTCAATAACACACTCTTCCATAGTAGTCATAATTTCTTCATTCATCAAAAGCGGACCTACGGAAATACCCATAAACGCAATGTATATACAAAACACCAAAAGTGCAAGTTTATACATTTTTCTGTAAACAGACTAGGCAAGCGGAAAAATGAAAGCAAAGACATTTAGAAGATTCTTTTTTCTTGTTCCTTCCATTATTAAAAATCTCGGCATATAGTAATTTTGATTTTCTCCTACTGCCGCTTCATAAAAAGAAGAAGGAGTTTTATTTATTAAAACCTGATCAGTAGTTTTACCATTTATATTTTTAAATAATTCTTCAATTGTCCCTTTTAATTCGTCATTATTTTTTATTTCATCATCTTTATATTCGACATTTACGATATCAATAACATCAGATGTTTTTTTAATATCATCTCCAATTATTACATCTATTTTGCTATTTTCTTTTTCTTCAATTTTATAGGTAAAACCTTCGCTGTGAAGAGCTTTATTTTTACATTCTCCCAAAGAAAAATAGCATTCTTTATGATGAGGTGTACCACATTCAGGACACACTACAATTTCATCATTTTCAGTAAAAACTCTTTCACAAACAGGGCAAATCTGATTTTCAAATTTCATTTGTTTAACACATTCCTTTTTTCTTATAAAAATCCAATTTATATATTACTAAAAATTTTTTAAAAAAGCAATATAAATTATACTTTTTAACAGAATAATTTATATACATTAGGTTGAAAAATTGTAGATAATATGTTATAGTATATAAGAATAACT
>JAFSBS010000126.1 GCA_017437165.1 Clostridia bacterium | reverse complement strand
TCCGAACGACGAAGTAAAAACAGAAAGTGCCTCTAACACAGAAAATGAACGGGTAATTAAAGATACTACGGGTACTGCTAAAAAACACGCAACACACGAACTACCAACAAGTGTTACAGTTTCCGGTGAGCGTGACAAATTTGTTAAAAGCGCCATTATTGCCATTATACCTGTAACAGATAAAAAGTATTTTAAAGGTTCTTTGAAACTGTTAAAAAAAATCTCTAAAAATGAATCGAAAACTTTTTTTGGTGTAACATTGAAAATACTTTCGTAACTCAATTCTGTAATGCCCATACTGTTAAGGATTTCTACAGTCTCAACATCTATATCTGAAATCATTGCTTCGTAAGAAAATTCGTCCTTATAGCTATCAATATCCCCATCACCTGCAAAAGCGGTAACAGAAAAACAGAAAAAACCGAAAACTACAAATAATAATATAAATATCCTTTTCATTTTATTGCTCCAGTAATGATAAAGCCGTTGTAAGAACCGCTGTAAATATAGGAATTGCACACGAAATTGCAAGAACTTTTACAACTATTTCAAGAACTCCCGCAAGAGCGTTCTCTCCATTATCCCGACAAATATCTGATGCAATACCACCAACTGTCAGCACACCAAAGGCTTTGAACATTATTTTAAAAACATCTGTTGACAAAAAATTGTCCCCAACATTTCTTAATGTTTCAAGCAAATTTCTTAAATCGGGTAAAACACCTATTATAAAAATCACTATTACCGCAACTTCTGATACTGCCGAAAGTGATGGCGAATGTTTTTTTATCAACATAAGAAAAATCAGGCTGATAAGTGCAAAAACTGCTAACTTTGTTACTGTCATAACCCAAAGAAAGATGACAACTCATCATTCAGTTCTGAAAGAAATGGTAAAAGCATTAACACTACAATAATGATTCCTGCAATTGTAATTATTACTGTATATTCTTCTTTACCATTTTTATTTAAAACCTGATTTATCACCGCGGTAATTAACCCTATTGCCGCTATTTTGTAAATGAACAAAATATCCATTTTTTAACCTCCGAGTATCAACACACATACCACAGAAAGCACACTTATTGATATAACTATATTCACTTTCCCCTTTTCATTACCCGCACTTTCATTGTAAAACCCTTTGAAACGTTCTATATATTCATCACAGAGCGATAACTGTCCCACGCTGTCAGTTGTACCGATTTTATTTACAAACCCCATAAACTCCCGCCTTGCCTTTTCACTTGCATATTCCGACAGACTTACACCATTACTGAAATTTATAAAGGAAAATTTTTCTTTTTTGCCACACTCTATCAAATCATCATAATTCATAGAAGAAAATCGGATATTATTTTTCACCATATTTATAAATCTTACCGCTTCATAAAGTGAAAGTGTATTCCGTTTTATTGTTAAAACCCTGTTTATACCTAAAAGGATAAAGCAACAACCAAGACACAATGAACTGATTGAATTCATAGTTCTATCACTTCCGCCACTTCACAAGGTGAATTTTTCCCTTTTAAAACAACAACTTTCTTAAACACTTTTGAATCAACAAGTTTTTTGATATTAGGTCTTGATAACACTTCATGAAAACTATTACCATGTGCAGTAGCTATAAAACCAACACCACTGTTCATTCCCGAAAGCATCCCCTGAATTTCATCATCTGCACCGATTTCATCAAGGACAATTATATCCGGCGAAAGTGTTCTTAAAGCAATATCAATCCCCACTTCTTTAGGATAAAGCGACAAAACATCGGTATGAACCCCCACATTCACACCTTCACCAAAAGATTTTGATGCAATTTCATCCCTTTCGTCAACAACTGCTATTTTTCTGGGTTCAAAGGCATTTTCACCAGCATATTTCTTACACAAATCTCTTAAAAGCGTAGTTTTACCGGAAAGCGGTTGCCCTACTAAAAGGAAAGAATTACAATCTTCACCCACTGCGTTATAAATCTCTTCAGAACATCCGGTATATTCACGTGAAATTCTTATATTCACACTACTGAACGAATTAACAGAATACACTTCACCGTTTTTTATTACTGCACAACCTACTACCCCTGCTTTACATCCATTTTTTAAAGGAAGATACCCTCGTGCCAACATATCCTGATATGTATGAATAGAACGCCTTGAAAGTGAAAAAACAATTTCCTGTAATTTTCTGTCATCAGTAAAATAAAGGTCATCATTAAAATTCACTGTAACCCTGCCGTTTTTTGTACAATAAAAAACGCCATCTCGTGTGTTAAGGGTCAATGGTTTATTACTCCTGAATCTTATCTCATTCACTTTACTCATAAAATCCCGGTTTATTACCGAAAGAAATTTACTCACATCCTCCGGCAACAATGATATTGCATTAAAAAAATCCTTCATTTTAAAAACCCTTTCTTTTTTTGCTTCTAAAAAATATTATTTACGCTTGTCTCGAAAAAGAACTTTTTAAACAAAATATTTTGAACATACTATTAAAAAACATTAAAAAGATTGAAAGAATTTAACTATTATGGTATTATTAGGAATAATAAAATTTTTCTTTTTCAGGAGAAACAAAATGAAAACGCTTTTTAAAGAAAATAAAAAACTGCAACCTTTTTATAATAACCGCTATTCTTTTTTAGCGGCAGGTTGCACATTTTTAATAATGATGATAGTTTACTATTGTTATGATTTAATTCCTTTTGGTGACAAAACCATTTTAAGAATGGACCTTTACCACCAGTACGGACCACTTTTTGCAGAATTTTACGAAAGAGTTATGAATGGTGACAGTTTTCTGTATTCGTGGACTTCCGGCGGTGGCGGAACATTTTTAGGTAACTTTTTCAATTATCTTTCTTCACCGTTTGCAATTGTAATGCTTTTAGCAGGTCATAAAAATATGCCTGAAGCAATTGCAGTTATGATAATTTTAAAAGCAATAACCGCATCTTTCACATTTTCATATTTCATAAAGAAAAAGTACAACGCCGAAAATTCACCTGTTATTTCTGCTTTTGGTGTACTTTACGCTTGTAGCGGTTACTTTATTGCTTACTATTGGAATGTAATGTGGATTGATTCTTTCTATTTATTTCCTCTTGTAATGCTCGGAATTGACAAGATTATAAACAAAAGAAAGACTTCGCTTTACATTGTTTCATTAACGCTCACTTTCTTTACAAACTACTATATGGCTTATATGGTTTGTATTTTCTCTGTGTTATTCTTTATTTATAATTATTTTATTCAATATGATTTCACATCAACTTATTTCGGTAAATTAAGACAAAGACAAAAGGGTATTAGATCTGCTTTCTCATGGGGTTTTAATAATTTAAGAAATTCAAGATTTATTGATACAGGTTGTCTTTTCGCATTTTCTTCTGTTATTTCCGCTTTGCTTTCTGCCGTTTCACTTTTACCGGTTTACTATGTATTAGGAAATTGTTCTGCAACAAGCGGTACTTTCCCTCAAGAACTAAAAACTTATTTTTCTATTTTTGATTTTCTTGCAAATCATTTAGCATATTTAGACCCTACAATCCGTAGTAGTGGTGATGATGTATTACCTAATATCTACTGTGGCATTTTAACCGTAATGCTCGTCCCACTTTTTATTTTCTCAAATAAAATCACTGCAAAAGAAAAGATTTTCAGTTGCGGTATTTTAGGGGTTATGTTTGCAAGTTGCTACACAAACTATTTAAACTACATCTGGCACGGCTTCCACTTCCCTAACGATTTACCATACAGATTTTCTTATATGTATTCATTTCTGCTCTTAATTTTTGCATTCAGAGCATTCACGTTCATAAAAGAATACACGAAAAGACAAATTATCGGCGTTGGTACTGCAACTGTATTTTTTGTAATTATGGTTCAGGAAATCGGCTCAAAGAACTTCTCTGAAGTCGGCGTATGGATTTGTATTGCATTCATTGGTATTTACTGTCTTGCTTTAGGTATTTTAAAGAACGACCAATATCCTAAAATCGCAGCGGCTGCTTTAATTCTCTGTTCTTGTTGCGCAGAATATATTGTTGCAAATACTAACAATTACAGTATGGACCAACCAAAAACTAATTTTGTAAGTGACTATGACGATTTTCAGATTGTAAAGGACAGACTCGACCAAGAAAAAGGTACTGATATGTACCGAATGGAGTTAACTTCACTTCGTGCGCGAATGGACCCTTGCTGGTATTATTACAATGGTATTTCAACTTTTTCTTCAATGGCTTATGAAAAAGTTTCAAATATGCAATATCATTTAGGTATGTTCAGCAACTATATAAACAGTTACACTTACAACAGACAAACACCGGTTTATAATGCATTTTTTGCACTCGATTATATTGTTGACAACGACCAGGGTTCAACTGCTGATATGAACGAAAACTATTACGAAAGAGTGTTCAGCAAAGGTAAATATGTTGCTTATAAAAACAACTACACTCTCCCTGTTGCATTCAGAGTAAATGAAGAAATGGCTTACTGGTCACACGACAATTCAAATCCGTTTGAAGTTCAGAGTGCGCTTTTTGAATCTGCAACCGGCTTAAATCAGGTATTTTATGATATTACTTTAGATAAAGTTTCTACAAACAACACAACTTGTAATTACGAGGGTTATGGCGATTCCGGTTGCTATCCTTACACAGTAACAGGAACCCCTGCAGATGCATCTTTAACTTATGATTTAACTGTAGAAAAAAGCGGTAATGGTTACCTTTATTTTAAAACAGGTTCAAATTCGGTTGAAAGAATTACAGTCTCACTTTCTAATGGTACTGCAATTTCACAACCAATTGACACCAAACCACATATATTGGATTTAGGTTATCTCGAAGCAGGTGATACCGTTTCCGTATTCGCACCAATAAAAGAAGGTCAGAGCGGTTACACATATCTCTATGCAGTTACTGTTAACGATGACGAATTTGTTGAAGGTTACAACCAATTAAAGAAAGATTCTTTACAAGTTGAGAGTTTTACAGAAACAGAAATTAAAGGTAAACTTACAGCCGGTGAAGATGGTATTATTTACACTTCGATAAACTATGACACAGGCTGGTCGGTTTATATTGATGGCGAAAAAGTTAAAGAAGATGACATTGTTGCTATAGGCGATGCACTTTTAGGTGTAAGAGTAGAAAAAGGTCAGCACACAGTTACATTCAAATATGTTCCTGACGGACTTGTTTTAGGTGCTGTTATTTCTCTTTTAGCCCTTGTTACTATTTTAATTTTCCTCTATATTAAAAAGTTAAAACTCTTTAAATTCAACCCACCTTTATACGAAGAAGTAATAACTGAAGAAGTTGAAGTTTCAGTTTCAGAAGAAGCAACAAATATTGAAACAGACACAAACCAAAACGAGTAGGTGTAAAAATGTTTGCTAAAATTAAAAGTGTAGGACTTTTAGGTCCTAACTCTTATATGGTAGATGTTGAAGTTAGTATGTCAAGTGGTAAATACGCAGTTACAATTGTTGGTTTACCCGACACCGCAGTCAACGAAGCAAAAGAGCGTGTAAGTGCCGCTATGAAAAATTCGGGTTTTGAAATGAGTGGTAGTTATCACTACACCTTCAATCTCGCTCCTGCTGATACTAAAAAAGAAGGTTCTTTTTACGATTTACCAATTGCAATCTCAGTACTTTCGGCAACACAACAAATACGTGGTGATTACAAGCAAGCTGCTTTTGTCGGTGAACTTTCTCTTTCAGGTGAGATTAAGAGCATCAAAGGTGTTTTACCAATGGTCATTGCTGCAAAGGAGCATGGTGTAAAAGAAATTTTTGTACCATACGACAACTGTGAAGAAGCGGCAGTAATTGAAGATATTAAAGTTTACGGTGTAAAAACACTTAAAGAAGTTGTTGAGCATATAAACGATTTCAACATTTTAGAACCGGTAAAAATAAAACCTTTTACCACATTTGAAGTTCCGTCTTATTTACCCGATTTTAGAGATGTCAAAGGTCAATATGAAGTAAAAAGGGCGTTAGAGGTTGCTGCTGCCGGTGGTCATAATGCTATGATGATAGGCCCTCCGGGTTCGGGTAAAAGTATGCTCGCCAAAAGAATACCGACTATTTTACCCGATATTACAGTTGACGAGGCTTTAGAAACAACAAAAATATATTCACTTTCGGGCAAT
>JAFSBS010000125.1 GCA_017437165.1 Clostridia bacterium | reverse complement strand
CAGTAAAACTAAAACTTTCAGAAATTGAACCAAATAAAAATCAACCAAGAAAAAACTTTGATGAAGAAGCACTTGCTGAGCTTTCACACAGCATTGAACTTCACGGTGTTATTCAACCGCTTTTAGTCCGCCCTATGCCGGACGGCAGTTATCAGTTGGTAGCAGGTGAAAGACGCTGGAGAGCGTCTCGTATGGCAGGTCTTACTGAAGTTCCTGTTGTTATCAAAGAATTAACTGATGCACAAGTAGCAGAACTTGCTCTTGTAGAAAACTTGCAACGTGAAGATTTAGACCCGATTGAAGAAGCATTAGGTTATAAAGAACTTTCTGAAAAGTATGACTATACACAAGAAGAAATTTCAAATCTTGTCGGTGCTTCACGTCCTGCAATTGCTAATGCATTAAGACTTCTTACATTACCTGAAGAAATTATAAAAATGGTGTCAAGTAAAGAACTTTCAGCAGGTCATGCGAGAGCGTTACTTACTTTAGAAGATGACAAAGCGAAAATTGAACTTGCAAAGTTAGTTATAAAAGAAGATATTTCCGTAAGAGAAACTGAAAGACTTGCAAGAAAGCAAATAAAAACAGAGCCTACGGGTAAAAAGACAAAAAAGAGAAATCCTTATTATGATGAGGTTGAACTTGCTTTAAGTGATGTTTTACAGAGAAAAGTAAGAGTTACTAAGTCAACCAAGAAAGGCGCAATTGAAATTGAATTCTTCGATGATGAAGATTTAAAGAAACTTATTAAAATTTTTGATAACGAATAATTCTTGAGAGGGTAATTTAAATGATAGATATTAAATTTTTAAGAGAAAATCCAGAAGTAGTAAAAGAAAACATCAAAAAGAAATTTCAGGACAAAAAACTTCCACTTGTAGATGAGGTTATTGAACTTGATAAAGAAAGCAGAGCTATTAAAGGCGAAGCAGATGCTTTAAGAGCTTCAAGAAATAAAAACAGCAAAATGATTGGTGCTCTTATGGCACAGGGCAAAAAAAATGAAGCAGAAGAAATGAAAAAGAAGGTTTCAGATGATGCTCAGAAGTTGGCTGAATTAGAAGCAAAAGAAGCAGAATATTCTAAAAAGGTAAATGATATTATGATGGTTATTCCTAATATCATTGACCCATCAGTTCCTATTGGTAAGGATGACAGTGAAAACGTTGAACTCGAAAAATTCGGTGACCCGGTAGTACCTGGTTTTGAAATTCCTTACCACATAGAAATTATGGAAAGTTTTGACGGTATAGATTTAGACAGTGTCGCTCGTGTTGCAGGTAATGGTTTCTATTACCTTTCAGGCGATATAGCACGACTTCATTCTGCAGTTATTTCTTACGCAAGAGATTTTATGATTGACCGTGGTTTTACCTATTATATTCCACCATTTATGATAAGAAGTGATGTTGTTACAGGTGTTATGAGTTTTGCAGAAATGGAAGCAATGATGTACAAAATTGAAGGTGAAGACCTTTACCTTATAGGTACAAGCGAACACTCAATGATTGGTAAATTTATTGACCAGATTGTTCCTGAAGAAAAACTCCCACAGACACTTACAAGTTATTCACCTTGTTTCAGAAAAGAAAAAGGTGCTCACGGTATCGAAGAACGTGGTGTTTACAGAATTCACCAGTTTGAAAAACAAGAAATGGTTGTTGTTTGTAAACCGGAAGAAAGTCCGATGTGGTTTGAAAATCTCTGGAAAAATACAGTTGATCTTTTCCGTTCACTTGACATTCCTGTAAGAACCCTTGAATGTTGTTCAGGTGACCTTGCAGACTTAAAAGTTAAGTCGATTGATGTTGAAGCATGGAGTCCTCGTCAGAAGAAATATTTTGAAGTGGGTTCTTGTTCAAATCTTTCAGATGCACAGGCAAGAAGACTTAAAATCCGTGTAAATGGTAAAGATGGTAAGTATTTCCCACATACACTCAATAATACAGTTGTAGCACCACCAAGAATGTTGATTGCATTCCTTGAAAACAATCTTAATGAAGATGGCACGGTGGATATTCCGGTTGCATTAAGACCATATATGGGTGGTAAAGAAAAACTTGTTCCTAACAATAAATAAAATTTAAGGATTTATATATGATAAAAAATGACCATTCTCTTAATAACGAAAGAGAAAATGAAAAGGATGTTATTTTCGGCAGAAATTCGGTTGCCGAAGCAATAAAAAGTGGCAGACCGCTTGACAGTGTGATGGTTGCCCGTGGTGACAGAAGTGGCTCTATTCCTAAAATAGTTGCAGATGCAAAAAAAGCAGGAATAGTAATCAAAGAGGTTGATGCAAAAAAACTCGACTTTATTTGTGGCCATAATAATCATCAGGGTATAGCGGCAATGGGTGCAGTAAAAGAATATTCTTCTATTGAAGATATTTTTGCTACTGCAGAAGAAAGAGATGAGCCACCATTTATAATTATCTGTGACGAAATTGAAGACCCTCATAATTTGGGTGCAATTATACGTACTGCAGAAGCGGCAGGGGCTCATGGTGTTATTATTCCAAAACGCAGAAGTGCATCTTTAAGTTTTACAGTTGCTAAAACTTCTGCCGGTGCAGTCGAATTTATGCACGTTGCAAGAGTTACCAATATACCACAAACAATTGATGAACTCAAAAAACGTGGTGTGTGGGTTTACTGTGCAGATATGGATGGTGAACCTTTCTACAAAAGCAATTTAAAGGGGGCAATTGCACTTGTAATCGGTTCAGAAGGTAATGGTGTCGGCAGACTTGTTAAAGAAAAGTGCGACGTAACACTTTCGATGCCGATGAAAGGTAAAATAAACTCTCTCAATGCATCAGTTGCCGCGGGTATTTTAATGTATGAAGTATCCCGTCAGAGAGATTAAAATGTATTTTATGAATTATTCAAAAGGTAGGTGAACAGATTTGTACGATGATTTTTATGGTACCGGTAGCAATAGAAAATGGACGTTTGAAGAAATAGATGAACTTTTACAGGATAGTGGTATTTCTTCTGAAAAGGATTTTGAACCACAACAGGTTGCTCCTGCAATAAATAAGCCTGAATCTGTTGACCCAAGACCTGTATATAATGAAGAAATT
>JAFSBS010000124.1 GCA_017437165.1 Clostridia bacterium | reverse complement strand
TTAAGAATTGCAAGGTTTGTTTTCACTTTTATTCCTTTGATTGTTCTCATTTTGCCTGTCGCATCTTATATACTTCACTTACCTTTTTTAGCAGAGGATACAACAAAAGTAACACTTCTTGATTTTACTCTTAATAAGCTCTTAAATCTTAATTGGGGTTCGCTTATAAATCTTATCAAACTTGATGAAATGGGTGCAAGTTTTGCAATGATATTTGTTGCTTTGCTACTGCTTTACCTTGCAGTTGTTTTTGGTGTATTGAATTTCATTTGCATTTTAGCATGTGCCGCAAAACTCAAGGCAACTATAAATTGTGTGCTTTGCGCAGGTTCAGCACTTTGCTTTATAGTCTCACCTATTCTCTACAGTATAGCAATAAATAATTTTGTTAATAACGGAACAGAACTTTTCACCGGTAATGTTAACTTTGGAATTTTTGTAGGAATAATTCTTTTCACATTAAATTTTGTTCTGAACTTTATAACCAATAAAAGTATGAAAAAGGAAAGAGTCAAGACTTTATAAGTCTTGACTCTCTTTATTTTCTTCATTTAATTTTTCTTTCAGTTCATCCATTGTAATTTCATTTTTTTGTCTTTTCTTTCTGATATAGCCATTCCTTGAAAACGTTGCGGGAAAAAGCCCTGTAATTGCCATAGCGGGTACAGAAATATAAATAACACTGTCTTTAAATAATAAATAATACATATAAGATGGTGAATTAACAAGAAGATAAAAATTCTGTAATTCAGGTTTAAAAATAGCAATAACCCCCAGAACAGAAAGTATTGAAAATATAACCCATACAGTAGTAATATAAAACTTTTTGTTTGCAAAGCGTGTGAATATGCGACCTGAAATATAATAACACAAAGGGGCAAGTAAAAACATAAACACTAACACTATTATATATAAAACACCTTTAAGATCTCCCCAAAGGTAAACACCATCTAAAAAACATATTTTATGATAAACAAAGCAAAGTAAAGCGTGAACGCCTAACACAAATACTATTGAAAATATATTTAAAGTAATTTTCTTTCGCAAATTTTCTCACCCATTTTAATTAGTGACGATATACTACCATATATTGCTATACATTTCAAGTCGAAAAAAGAAATTTAATAATAAGGAATCAGGAAACAGAAAACAGGAATCAGAAAATAGAAAGCACGGCAAAACACTAACTATCATTTTACCAATAGTCAGTGGTCAGTTGTTAGAATAACAAGAAATAAATACACCCTATCATTTTAAATCGGTTTTCAGACCAATCAAAAAGATAGGATGTAATTTTTGTTATAACTCTAATTTCTAGTTCCTAATTCCTAGTTTCTGAAATTATATTTCACCAAAGATTTTTGTGATAATCTTCTCACCAAGAATCTTCTTTGCAAGTGGCATACCATATTTGAATGCTACAACTGCTAAGATACCGCCTATGATACCAACTATAGTACCTACGATAACGTCTGTTGGGTAGTGAACATGGATGTAAACTCTTGAGAAACCAACAAGTAAAGCAAGAATAAACATCGGAATACCGAGTTTTTTGTTTGCTTTA
>JAFSBS010000123.1 GCA_017437165.1 Clostridia bacterium | reverse complement strand
ATTATAAAAACGATGCAGACTCTATGTTCTGAAAATAGTGAATCACCTTACGCAATTTCGTTTGAAAAGTTTATAAAAACTGAAAACGATATTACTGATTTTGCAAATCACCTTATAAGTTTATCCGGAGAAATCCCTCCTGAAGAAGAAAAAATTCTTTTATGTTTTTTTCAGACTTCGCTTAATTATTTAAAAGATTTTTACAATAAAAAAAATCATAATCTATACACTCTTGCACTACTCGCATCACTTCTTGTTGAGAACACTTCTTATAACGAATCAATATATGACCAACTCATAAAAGAATCGCTTCAAAAGTCATATTTGAGTAAACACACATCAACAAGAGATTTTTATAAACAGTTTTTACAAATACGCAGTAAGGATACTCCCGCAATTATAAATAAACATTTATTTAATATTACAGAAAACTATCAGGAACCTGAAAATTAAATTGATTACCAACAAAGAAAGGAGCGTAATTTATGAAATATATTCCAAAAGATTTACTTATAAAAAAAACTCGGAACAAAATAGTTCCTCTTGAAACTCAAAAGGAAACATTAGACA
Organism: Clostridia bacterium; assembly: GCA_017437165.1. Taxonomy (GTDB): domain Bacteria; phylum Bacillota; class Clostridia; order Oscillospirales; family Acutalibacteraceae; genus DTU089. Next base: position 2,225 of record JAFSBS010000123.1, on the reverse strand, counting down.
AATTAGCTTCACTTATAAGTCTTCATTTAAGAAAACTTTCTGCTATTGAAGCAGGGGTAGAACCTGATTTGCTCCCCAATAATTCTTTGTTGGTATTAGCACGGACAGGCTGTGGTAAATCACACTTAATTAAAGCATTAGCAGATGCCGCAGGTCTTAATGTATTTACTATTGACTCAAGTGCAATAAGCCCCGAAGGATATAAAGGAACAACCTTAAGTCAACTTTTCAGTCTTGCGAAACAGGCTTGTTCCAATAAAGAAACTTTCAGTAGCAGTATAGTAATAATTGACGAATTCTGCAAAATGAAATTCAGAGATGGTGAAACCTCAAATCCCCAATTTAACTTATTACAAGTGATTGAAGGCAAAGGTCTCTCGTGTGATTTAGGAAGCAGCAGAACAGAATTTATTGACACCTCAAAAATGCTCTTTATATTTTCAGGTGCATTCGATGGCCTTGAAGATATGATTAAAGAACGAATGAAAGGTAAAAATACAATCGGTTTCGTAAATAACACTTCAACAACTACTGAAAAAGAATATTTAAAATATGCAACTTTAGATGATATAAGAGAATATGGATTTAATTCAGAACTTTTAGGCAGAATTGGTGCTATACACTACATTCCACCACTTTCAAAAGAAGATTTCAATTCACTCTTACAATCACAAAAAGGCTCTTATATAGAAAAATACGCGCACCTTTTTAAAATTTCAGGTGTGAATTTAAAGATTGATGAAAAAGCCTGTGAAAAAATCGCAGAAATGGCTACTTCGCTTAACACAGGTGCCAGAGCAGTTGGCACGATTTTGCAAAATGCTTTAAACCCTACATTTGAAGCAATTGACCGAGACACAACTATCTCAAGTGTTACTTTAAGTGTAAAAAATGATACTCTCGCACCTTTATATTACCATTCAAAATTACGCAAGTTACGAGGACTTGACAAAATAACAACTTTTGAAACTGAAATCGACCCCCAGGAACTCGATGAAAATTTTTACGAATTTGTATCCACTCCGGATGAAGCTCACGCTTATGTGAATTACTTAATGAATTTCACCTCTGATATGACACCCGTCGAAGAAATGAAAGTTTACTACTTTCTTTCGACCTGTATTCAATACACATTAGAACATCTACCCGAACAAGATTATCACTTGTCATCACTTTCAAAACTCGCAGAAGTTACCGATACATCCGGTGATTTAACACGAACCTTCTCAATCTTTGACCAGATAATGAGTGGAGAATCAGAAAAAGGTTCATCTGACTATCAAAGAGAATTAAAAGCATATTATTCACTTTATAAAAGTTGCTCTGTACGCGAAGTAAAAAAACTACTTCAAAAACAAATTTCAAGTATAAGAAAAAACTATATTCCATATAATTCATATAAAAAAGAGCCGGTAGTGTAACCTACCGACTCTTTTTCATCAATATTTGAATGCTTCAATAAGATTCTTAAGAGTATTAGCTTGACCTGCAAGTTCTTCGGCTGCCGCTGCGGATTGTTGTGAAGTAGCAGAGTTTGTTTGAACAATGTTTGAAATCTGGTCAATACCAATTGTAATTTCGTTAATTGAAAGTGCAGTGTTTTTACTTTCTTCTGAAATCTTACCATTAATCTGAGCAACTGCACCGGCAGAAGCTGCAACGTCTGTCATTTTCTTTGCAACATCATTAACAAGATCTGTACCTTTTTCGATAGCAAGAACTGTATTTTCGATAAGAGCTGTTGTACTCTTTGCTGCCTCTTGTGATTTACCTGCAAGGTTTCTCACCTCATCAGCAACAACTGCAAAACCTTTACCTGCTGCACCTGCTCTTGCTGCTTCAACCGCCGCATTAAGTGCAAGAATATTTGTCTGGAATGCAATATCTTCGATTGTTTTGTTAATCTTTTTAATTTCTTCAGAAAGTTCAGCAATTTCATTCATAGCTGTAACTAAACTTTCCATAGATACAGTTGCATCGCCCATAGCGGCACCTGCTTCGTTAGTTAAGTTGTTAGCATTTGCAGCATCATCTGCGTTTGCATTGATTAAATCTGCAATTGTACGGATATTTGATGCTAATTGAGCAACTGAAGAAGCCTGACCGGTTGAACCTTCTGAAAGGTTAGAAGCACCAATTGAAACTTGTTCTGAACCTGATGTAACTTGTTCTGCCGCAACATCAATTTGTTCCATTGTAGCCTGAAGACTTGTTTTAATGCTTGT
>JAFSBS010000122.1 GCA_017437165.1 Clostridia bacterium | reverse complement strand
TTGCTTTGTTCTCTGAATGTGATCAGCCGCAATAAGGATTTCTGTTGCCTGACCTTGCGCACCACCTGATGGTTGGTGAATCATAACTTCAGCATTAGGAAGAATGTAACGTTTACCTTTTGCACCTGATGAAAGTAAAAAAGCACCCATAGATGCTGCCATACCCATACAGATAGTTGAAACATCACATTTTATATATTGCATAGTATCGTAAATAGCGAGACCTGCAGAAACACTACCACCCGGACTATTGATATAAAAACTGATATCTTTTTCAGGGTCCTGTGCTTCAAGGAAAAGAAGTTGAGCAACAACAACTGAAGCTGTTGCGTCATTAACTTCGTCTGAAAGAACAATGATTCTGTCATTTAAAAGTCTTGAGTAAATATCGTAAGAGCGCTCTCCACGATTTGTTTGTTCTACAACATAAGGAATAAGTGGCATAATAATTTCCTCCTAAACTTAAAATATATAAAATTATTGGATACAAATGTAAAAATATTCAAATTTTCACTATTTTGTTATAAAACTCAACCGCCACAGCACTCTAACGGACTGTGGCGGAAATAGGGTGAAAGAAATTAACCGAAACGTGTTTTTATAGACGGATTTCTGTTCACTCTTCGTTAAAATACTCGCAGATTCGGATGATTTATTTCACCCTTATTCAGCCTTAGCTTCTTCTGTCTTTTTCTTTGATGTTGTTTTCTTTGCTGCAGGTTTCTTTTCAGCAGTTGCTTTTTTCTCTGCAGGTTTCTTTTCAGCAGTTGCTTTCTTTGTAGCAGTTTTCTTTGCAGGTTTTTCTTCTGCTTCTTCTTTTGGTTCAGCCTTTTTCTTTGCTGCACCTGCTTTAGCATTATCTTTTACAATGTCCATAGCTTTTCTGCAACCGAGGTCTGCTTTAACGTCTTCAACCGGTACATATTTCTTTACTTCTTCAAGTTTCATACCATAAGAATCTGCATAAGTTTTAAGTTCTGTTTCAACATCTTCATCAGAAACTTCAATCTTTTCAAGTTCAATAATCTTCTCAAGAGCAAGGCGAAGTTTAACTTGTTTTTCTGCACCTTCTTTGTAGTTAGCACGTAATGTAGCAATATCCATACCTGTGTATTGCATATACATTTCAAGGCTCATACCCTGCATCTGAAGTCTGTAATTGTATTCGTTAATCTGATTGTCGATTTCTCTTTCAATCATAGCGTCAGGAATTTCAACTACTGTATTTTCAATAAGTTTTTCCATTATACCGCTTTCGAATACACGGTCTGCTTCAGCTTCTTTTCTTGCTTTGATTTCTTCTTCAAGATTTTTTTCGTAATCTGCAATTGTATCGAACTCACTAACGTCTTTAACGAATTCATCGTCATATTCAGGAAGTTCTTTTTTCATAATTTTATTAAGTTTTACTTTAAATACTGCAGGTTTACCAGCAAGTTCTTCTGCACCATAAGCTTCCGGGAATGTTACATTAACATCAAATTCATCGCCTGTTTTCTTACCAACAATCTGGTCCTCAAAACCGTCAATGAACTGACCTGAACCAAGTTCAAGGTTGTGGTTTTCGCCTTTACCACCTTCAAATGCTTTACCATCCATAAAGCCTTCAAAGTCGATAACTGCTGTGTCACCTTTTTTTGCTGCTCTGTCTTCAACAGTAACCATTTTAGAATCTCTTTCGAGTGCAGCGTTAACAGCGTCTTTAACTTCTGATTTCTTAACTGTAACTTTTTCTTTTTCTGCTGTAAGACCTTTATATTTTTTAACTTCTGCTGAAGGCTTAACAACAACTTTAAGTTTTACTGTGAAACCATTTTCGTCAAGTGAAACAATTTCATCATCAAAAGGAGCAGCAACAGGAACGATACCTGCTTCTTTTGCAGCCGCATCAAAAAGTTCCGGATATTCTGCATCAATAGCATCATACCAAAAAACTTCTTTACCATAGTAAGTTTCAATAATGTGTTTTGGTGCTTTACCTTTACGGAAACCAGGTACATTATATCTGCCTTTGTTTTTGTTGTAAGCATTAGAAACTGCTTTTTTGAATTCTTCACCCTCAAGAGAAATTTCAAGAGCGTAAACGTTTGTTTCTGCCTTTTCGCAAGACTTTAAACTCATTTTCTAACATCCTTTCAATTGTGAAACAATTAGTTAACTCGTAGATTATAGCACAACTGTTCACTAATTTCTACTATTTTTTTACAATTTCTTAAGATTTTTAAAATAAAAATCAAAATTTTACTTTTTTTATAAACTCTTTTAAATTTTTTCGATAATTTTGGGACAAAAGTTCAATTTATCGGCTGAAACAAGTGTGAATTTTACACCCTCATATTGAATATTGGCGTTTTCAGGTGGCACAAACCCGTGCAAGTGACCAAAATAACAGCGTTTTATATCATTTTCTAAAATGACATTTAGTATTTCGTCACATTTCTGTGTAGCAGAAATTGGTGGGTAATGCAAGAAAACTATTACTTCACCGGCAAGTTTTTTCGCTTCCTCAATTGAAAGTTTTAACCTCCCCGCTTCACGAAGAAGAACTTTTTTATCCGCCTCACAAGTATCATCATAAAACCAACCACGAGTTCCCGCAATAGCGAAATCGCCTATTTTATACGAATTATTATGAAGAATTTTAATAGAATTAAATTCATTTTCAGTAAGAAATGAATTCATTTTAGTCATTGTATTCCACCAATAATCGTGATTGCCTTTTAAAATAATTTTTGTACCATTAAGATTATTTAAAAATTCAAAATCTTTTTTAGCATTTGTGAGGCCCATTGCCCAGGAAATGTCCCCCGGTACTACAACTGTGTCATTTTCTGTTACAACGCTATTCCAATTTTTTTCAAGACGGGCAACATAATCGTCCCACCCTTTGAAAATATCCATTGGTTTATCACATGAAAATGATAAATGCGGGTCGCCTATTGCAAAAAGTGACATAATTAAATACCTAACATATCGAATACAACCTTAGCCATATCATTTTTGTCAGCAGTAAGGTCGAAACGTACTTTTTTATTTTTAAGTTCCGCTAATTGTGACGGTGCTTTATTGTTTGTAAGTTCTTCTAAAGCACTTACTGTACTGAATTCATCGCTGTACTCTTTACCACTTTCATCTATCGCAGAAAGAACTGCTTTTGAGAATTTGAATGGTGAAGCTGTTGAAGCGATAACAGTTGGTGTTTTATCACCTGTTTTTTCAATATACTCATCACATACACTTATAGCAACTGCAGTATGAGTATCCGAAAGATAGTTATATTTACTGAAGGTTTCTTTAATTGCTTCTTTGGTACCGCAATCGTCACAAGTACCCGCAGCGAAAAGTGATTGCACTTTATTTTTTACCTCTTCTGAAACAGTATATTTACCATCTTTATTAAGACTTGAGAACCACTCGTTGATTGTATCTGAATTTCTGCCACAGAGAAGATATAAAAGTCTTTCAAGGTTACTTGAAATGAGAATATCCATAGATGGTGAATCTGTTGTAAAGAACTCACGATTTCTGTCATAAGTACCGGTAGTTATAAAGTCTGTAAGAACTTTATTTTTATTTGAAGCACAAATGAGTTTTTTAACAGGAAGCCCCATTTTTTTAGCAAAGTAAGCCGCTAAAATATTACCGAAGTTACCTGTTGGAACCACAATATTTATTTCTTTACCAAATTCAACAGAGCCCTGATTTACCATATCGCAGTATGTAGAGAAATAGTAAACAATCTGTGGTGCTAAACGACCCCAGTTGATTGAGTTTGCAGATGAGAAAACAAGGTTATTTTCTTCGAATTTATTTAAAATCTCTTTGTTAGTGAAGATTGACTTAACACCTGTTTGTGCATCATCAAAATTACCGTGAATAGCACAAACCCCGACATTGTTACCCTCTTGTGTTGTCATTTGTAATTTTTGCATAGGACTTACGCCATCGTTTGGATAGAACACTAAAATTTTAGTGCCATCAACATCTTTAAATCCCTCAAGTGCCGCTTTACCTGTGTCGCCTGATGTTGCAACTAAAATTACAATTTCTTTATTTTCTAAATTTTTCTTTGCAGAAACAGTTAAGAGATAAGGCAAAATCTGTAAAGCCATATCTTTGAATGCACAAGTAGGTCCTTTGAATAATTCAAGAATACTTACATTATCGTGCAATTTAACTGTTGGCGCTGTATCCTTTGATGAGAATTTACCATCACTATAAGCACCCTCAACGCAAGAATCGAGTTCTTCCTTTGTAAAGTCTGTAAGGTAAAGACCTAAAATTCTTTTTGCTCTTTCTTTGTAATCTACTGAACAAAGTGATTTTAATTCATCTAAAGAAACTGAAGGGATTTCAGTAGGGATATATAAACCACCGTCTTTTGAAATACCGTCTGTAATTGCTTTAGATGCTGTTACCTTTACACTATTATCTCTTGTTGATGTGTAAAACATTTTAACACTTCCTATTTATTCAGAATAAAATTCCATAATCCTGTATATTGTATAACAAAACTCTTGTAAAATCAAGTGTTATAAGTATTTTTTACCCGATTTTTTCGCCACTTGCTAAAAAGTGCAGTATTCTTTTTAATGATGTACCGAAAGTAAGTTTTTTCACTTCATTTGTTGCTAAAAGTGGAAACTCGGCAACACATTCCCCCGCTAATGTAAATTTTACACTACCTAATTTTTGATTTTTAGTTACAGGTGACTGAACATTTTCTGCTAATGTAACAGTCTGTTCTAATTTTTCTGACTCGCCTTTTTTCAATAAAATTGTAGTATCACCTTTCACATAAGGCTTAATATATTTTGTTTCGCCACCAAGAACTTCTACATCAGTAAAAGCAGTTTCATCTATTTTCAACTCTGTAACTTTATAATTTGCAAAGCCGTAATTGAGCATTGTTTTTGCGGTTTCAAAACGGTCATTACTGTTACCACTACCCATTACCACTGCTACAAGATGCAGATTATCACGTTTGGCAGAAGCTGAAACACAGCACCCTGCTTTACTTGTTGTGCCGGTTTTTATACCGGTAGTACCACTGTAAAAACGAACCAATTTGTTTGTATTAACAAGCTCGGTTTCGCCATTTCGTAAAGAATCCATCCAGACGGTTGTGTAGTCAGTAATTAAATCGTGCTTCATAAGCTCTATTGACATAATACCAATATCTCTCGCAGTAGTTAAAGGGGTATCTGTTGTATCATCAAGACCGGTCGCGTTTTCAAAATGGGTGTTGTTCATTCCCAGTTCTTTTGCCCTTTCATTCATTAAAGAAATAAATGCTTCTTCACTACCTGAAATATATTCACCTAAAAGCGTGGCAGCATCGTTAGCACTACCAATTGCGGTGGCTTTTAACAGGTCATTCACAGTCATTTCTTCACCTGGTTCGAGCCAGATTTGTGAACCACCTTTTTTTGATGCATTTTCACTGCACACGACAACATCGGTAAGTGCAATTTTGCCATCTGCGATTGCTTCAACAACAAGAAGCATTGTCATTATTTTTGTAACAGAGGCGGGAAATAATTTTTCATCGGCATTATATTCTAAAAGTACTTTACCTGTTGTTACATCCATTAAAATCCCCGATTTTGCTTTGATTTCTACGGGTAACTTCTCTTTTGATGTTTTATTTTGTGATGTAGTAACCGAGTTAAAAACAGGCGTAACATCTTCATTTTCTTTTGTTACGGTTTTTGCATTTGCGGTTATTATGAATTGAAATATAAAAATTGTTGATAAAAATAAAGAAAAGCATTTTTTCATAAAGTTCACTCCTTTAGGTAAACTATATGAAAAATGCTTTTTGTTTATTCAATATTAAAGGAAGCAGGAATTAGGTATTA
>JAFSBS010000013.1 GCA_017437165.1 Clostridia bacterium | reverse complement strand
TATTCGCCATACGGCGAGTGATATTGCTTCGCAGTTTTATTGTGCTTTGCACAGTGTTATTGTCCTTCGGACAGTTTTATGCGAATAAAATAACACTGAAGCCGTAAGGCTTCAATATCACTTTTGATTTATCAAAAATATCACTGCAAATTTTAATTTGCAATATCACTCATACATACCGAAAAAAGAATTTGTTTTTCTGCATGGTTGCTTTGAAGTATATAACCCACTATGACACTTTCAGCTTGAAAGGTCTGTTTTTTATAAAAAATTGTGAGACACCTTATAAAAAGTGTCTCACAACTGCATAAATATTTATTTCTGTCCTTAGCAACCCCGCTCATACGAGAACGGATTTTCGTTTCTACTTTTTATTTTCTTTAGCGGTGTTGATTGAGGCAATTAAGATTCGTTTAATTTCTAAACAATCGTTGAGAAGTGATTCACTCATTTTCTCATCAATATATTCAGACATATAAAGCAATTTAATCCAATATTCCGTTTCTGCAGTTTCTTTTAAAGCTATGCTCATTTTGGATATAAAATCTGCTTTGCTTTGTCCGTAATTTGCTTCATTTATGTTTGCACCAATACTTGTACCACTTCGAACAATTTGTTTTGATATTATTGTTTCTTTTTTAGTTTTAGTTAAATGTTGATGTAATTTTACGATTCTTGATGCAAATATTATAGATTTATCAATTAACAAATTTTCTTTCATATAATCGCCACCTTTCTGCTTATTATAGCAGTAAAAGAATTCAAAATCAATTATTCATTATTCATCAGCGAGTTTACGAGCGGCTTCATCATTCATTATTCATTGAAAATCCGTTCTTTTAATGAATAATGAATGATGCATATTGAATAGTGAATAATACAAACGAAAATCCGCCCTCTTTCGAGAACGGATTTTCGTTTGTGTTTGTGGGGGTATATTGAATAAGGAGATAGGAATGAAAAACATCAAATTAAATCTGAAACATTTCATTTCTGTTTCATTGGTTATATTCTAACCCCTACTAATAAAGTGCGTGTGAATTAAATGTTAATAAATTGTTAATTCAGAAATTCAGGGATCAGAGAACAGATATCAGAAATCAGTTAATAATATAAAGTGCATTCTATCATTCTTAACTAATAGTTAAATTAAAAATGATAAAATGCACTAATTGACACTATTCCTGATTTCTGATCCCTGGCAACTGTTCCCTGTAATAAATTAAAATCAAGAATTTTAATTTATTACCTCATACATCGCTGCCGCATCGTCTTTTTTTGCATATTCGTTAATTGAAATTACTTTATATTTTGTAAGATTTTCGCCCATTTGAATTTCAATTAAATCGCCTTCTTTAACCTCATAAGAAGCACGGGCAATTTTGCCGTTTACAGTAACGTGTTTTGCATCGCAAACCTCATTTGCTACCGTTCTTCTTTTTATAATTCTTGAAACCTTTAAATATTTATCTAATCTCATAATTTCTCCTTAAACTATTATAATAGCCGACCGCAGGTCCCGAAATTTTCAATTTTCAATTTTCAATTATTAAGATGATTCTCTTTGTGAATCATCTTGTGCCTGTCCAGAATAAATGGTCTTTTATAAGTATTGCTCTGCAAGGTGATGCTTCAACATCGCTTATTTTAATTGGTTGTGCCATTAAGAAATATTTCCCCGGCTCTACCTTACTTAAATCGAGACCTTCTAAAATAGCAATATTTTCGGTAAGCAATGCACGGTGAACAATTTCATTTGAACTGCCATAACCGATTGATTGAGAGTCTGTACCGAGCAATTTCACTTTAGTATCCATAAAACAGTAGGCACTGCTTTCCATTAAATATGAACTGCCATTACCTTTAATTAAAATTCTTTCTGCATCAAATGGAAAATTATCTTCGGCATATGCCCCTGTAACAGGCCCGGGAGGTGCTTCTACAACTACACACTCACCAATAAAATATGAGAGTGGAATTTCATCAATTGAACTACCACCATTTATAAAATGAAGTGGTGCATCAATATGAGTTGCAGTGTGAAGACAAGTATAAAACGCATTAAGATTACACTTTTCACCTTTTTTCATAGATTTAATTTCATCTAAATACCCCTCCGGGTCCCCCGGATAAACAGGAGTTTTAAGAATATCTCTTGAAATATCTATTATTTCCATTTCTACACCACCAATTTTGAAAACTAACTAAAAATTAAAATTTAAACAAATTGTTTATATCCTCCGGATTCATTCCTGAAATATCAGCAGAAGCTATACCATCCATACTATCTTTTACAATTGCCTGAAAAAATTCTTCTGAAAAATTATCAAGAGAAATTTCTGTTTCTGCGCCATCACTCATATTTTTGAGTTTTGCTTTATTCTCTTCGATTTCGTTGTCGCCTAAAACAACAGTATATTCCGCACCAATTTTATTAGAATATTTCATTTGTGCTTTAATTGACCTGCCAACAGTATCAACAGAAACACTGTAACCCTCGCTTCTTAAATCAGTTGCAATTTCGAGTGATTTTAAAACTGCATTTTCACCCGCAGTTACTATTGAAAGATTATATTTTGGTGCTTCAGGGAATGGAATTTTTGCATCTTCCATAATAAGTATAAGTCTTTCAAGTCCCATACCAAAACCACACGCAGGTAAAGCATTACCGCCTAATTCTTCAATAAGTCCGTCATATCTGCCCCCGCCACAAACAACAAGACCATTTGTTGTTTCATACTTTGAAACAAACTCAAAAACGGTTCTTGTGTAGTAGTCAAGACCACGGACAATTTGCGGATTTACTGTGTACTCAATACCCATTGTATCAAGATATTTCTGAAGTGAATTAAAATGCTCACGGCAATCATCACAAATAAAATCAAGAACAACCGGTGCATTTTCTGCAATACCCGAACAAACAGGACTTTTACAATCGAGAATTCTCATTGGGTTTCTGTCAAGTCTTGAAAGGCAGGTTTCACAAAGTTCACCTTTTTTATTCTCAAAATATTCTTTTAATGCTTCTGTATATTTTTTCCTACACTCAGGACAACCAATTGAGTTGATTTCAAGTGCAACATTTTCGATACCTAAATAGTTAAGATATGTGTTAGCAAGTGAAATTATCTCTGCATCCTGAATAGCAGTACCTGCGCCGAAAGCCTCAACACCAAACTGATGAAATTCACGAAGACGACCGGCCTGTGGCTTTTCGTAACGGTAACAAGATGTTAAATAACATATTTTCTGTGGTAACGGTTCATTAAAAAGACCATGCTCTAAAAATGCTCTTACCGCACCCGCAGTACCTTCAGGTCTTAATGTAATTGAACGGTCACCTTTATCATTAAAAGTGTACATTTCTTTCTGAACAACGTCAGTTGTTTCACCAACTGAACGGTCAAAAAGTTCTGTATATTCAAAAACAGGTGTACGCATCTCTAAAAAACCGAAACTTTTTGCAGTATCAAGTGCCGCCTGTTCAATATATTGATATTTGTGAGATTCTGACGGTAAAACATCATTTGTACCTTTGATTGCTTTTACACTAAATGCCATTATTTTATTTCCTACCTTTATTTTCATTAGTAACTTTTAAAAAATTCAAAAATCGGGAGCAGATAAAAGCACCCGATTTCGATTAAATATTACTTATCTTGTCTTTGGGTTAACAATATCACGCCAGTCGAGGTCGCCACGTTCAAGACTGTGAATAAGCGCCTCACCAGTTGCAATATTTGTAGCAACAGGAATATTATGTACATCACAAAGTCTTAAAATACTATTTTCATTTGGCTCACCGGGATTCGGAGAAATAGGGTCTCTGAATAAAAGAAGTAAGTCAATTTCACCGCAAGCGATTCTTGAGCCGATTTGCTGGTCGCCACCTTGTGAACCGCTTAAATACTTTTCAATTTCCAAGCCTGTTGCTTCAGAAACCAATTTACCGGTTGTACCGGTTGCGCAAAGTGTATGTTTACTTAAAATACCGCAGTAAGCAATACAGAATTGTGTCATAAGTTCCTTTTTTGAATCGTGCGCCATTAAAGCAATGTTCATAC
>JAFSBS010000121.1 GCA_017437165.1 Clostridia bacterium | reverse complement strand
GGTTGTGCAGAACTTTACAAAGCAACCGGTGACAAAGAAGTTTTAGAAAGTGCTGAAAAATACTTTACGGTTGCTTATGAATGCTTTAAAGGAATAAGAAAAAACCCGCCTAAAATTAACCCTGAAAACCAACAGACAAAAGCACTCTCGCCTGTTATGATAATGCTTGCAACTGCACAGGTAATGAGAAGTGTTGAAGGTCTTTACGACAAATACAATAAAATTGCAAAAGAATGTCTTGATGAGATTTTACACGGTGGTTACTTAACAGAAAGAGCGTTACTTGAAAGTGTAAGCGTTGACGGTAAATTTATTGATTCACCTAACGGCAGAATTGTAAACCCCGGACATTCACTTGAAGCCGCATGGTTTATTTTAGCAGAAGGCATTGTTACAAAAAATGATGAAGCAATTGAAGCCGCAAAGAAAATTATTGACATAACTTTACCACTTGGTATTGATAAAAAACATGGTGGTCTTATTGCATTTACTGATATAGACGGCAAACCACCTGTTCAACTTGAATGGGATATGAAACTTTGGTGGCCACAGTGTGAAACAATGATTGCTTTAAGACTTGCACACACAGTATTTAAAGATGAGAAATACTTAAAACTTTACGAAGAATTCAAGGAGTATTGTGAAAAATATTTTGTTGATAATGAAAGTGGCGAATGGTACGGTTATCTCCACTACGACAACACAGTTTCAACAACACTAAAAGGCAATATTTTCAAAGGTCCTTTCCACATTCCAAGACTTTACATTATTATGGCAATGATGGACGAGTTCGGTGGAATTGAAGAATATATGAAATAAAAAACGAATGCTGAGCCTATTCTTGCTCAGCATTCAATTTTTTTATTTCTTGTTGTTCTTTCAATATTTCAATATCACATTCGCTGATTTTTCTGTTTAAGAGTTGGATTTCCTTTAACTTTTCACCGATTGTAAAATTGTAATTTTTCTTCATAAAAAGCCATTCTTTTAAACAGAAAATAAAACCAATGAACGGGTAAATAAAAAGTATTATTCTGTATTTTTTGCCTTTAACACCTTTTTTCATAAACAAATAAACTTCTACCAAATACCAAATATATGCGGCGAAAGTAAGAAAAGCAAAAATTTCTGAAAGTGATTGATTTACCTCGCCATTTAAACTGATAATCATTGTCGAAATAAAAGCCGGTACAAACATTGCAACCTGAGAAGCGGTCAGTCTTTTGAGACTTAAAGCCTTTCTTCTGTGGTACTGTTCTTTACATTCTTCAAGAGCTTTATTAAGTTCTTCTTTATTTTTTGTAAGTTCATTTATTCTGATATTTTTTCGACAAATACTATTTTTAATACCTGCAATTCTGCAATTTTCACTGGTAATATCATTGATATTATTCATACAAATTTCAATTTTTTCTTGTGAATCTTTGTAACCTTCGAGCATCTCAAAAATTGAAATTACAGAATTATATTCATCAATAGTACCGGCTGTTGCCATACTTTCACAAGCAATATTATATTTGTATTCTTTCCATACTGAAAGGTACTCATCTAACTCTGCTTTTAACTTTTCATCGGCAAAACGAACAGCTTTCTGATAATCTTTACTACAGGTGTATTGACCTTCACAATCAGACAAATCGCGTCTTTTTCTTAAAGAATTCTCTGCCAGAACTTTTACAAGATACCCTTCTGCACACTCAGGGTTTGTATCAAGTATTTTTTCTGCGTATTCGTCTGCATCTTTAAATTCACCATCTTCAAGAAACATAAATGCCCTTTTTAACAATGGCTCAATAGCAGTAGGCCCGGAATTTATTATAACTGTTTCGGTAACAGTTTCTTTTTCAACAAATTTCTCGATAGAATTTGCAAGATTTTTAAAGAAAGTAACCTCATCCATATCAAGTGCCTGAAGATTTTTAAATTCTTTTGGCATATCATAAGCAT
>JAFSBS010000120.1 GCA_017437165.1 Clostridia bacterium | reverse complement strand
TTTTCTTATAACATTTTCCATTTCAAAAAAGCCTTCATAATCCTGTTCTGATGCCAGAGTGATAATATCATTATCGGGGAGCATAGTCTGAATAACTGCTTTTCCTTTAAAATCGCCTCTACCGGACCTGCCTACTACCTGTGTCAATAAATCAAATGCTTTTTCGCTGCTTCTGAAATCATCATTATAAAGTTGCTGGTCAATTGATATAACCCCCACAAGAGTTACATTTGGGAAATTAAGACCTTTGGCAACCATTTGTGTACCGAGAAGAATATCGTATTCACCATTAGAAAATGCTTTGAGTTTTTCTTCATAGGAGTATTTAGCCATTGTGGTATCTGCATCCATACGAAGAACTTTAGCGTTTGGGAATATAGTTGCTATATCTTCTTCTATTCTTTGTGTGCCAAAACCTGCATATTTTATAGTTTTATTGTTGCATGTAGGGCAAACATCTGTAAAACTCATTGAATGACCACAATAATGACACATAAGCCTATTATTGGCATTGTGATATGTAAGTGAAATACTGCAATTTGGACAAGTAACAACCGTCTTACAACTCTCACAAGTTGCAAAAGTGTTAAATCCTCGCCTGTTCATAAGAAGAATGGCTTGTTTCTTATCTGCTAAAACTGCTTCAATTTCAGAATAAAGTTCATTACTTATAATACTTTTACTATTTGAAATATCAACAGTTTTAACTTCAGGTAAAACCGCTTTACCAAATCGTTCCGTAAGTTTTACAAAAGCATACTTACCATCAATTGCATTTTTATATGATTCAACGGAAGGTGTTGCAGAAGAAAGCAGTAAAAACGCATCATTTTTAACACATCTGAACTTAGCAACATCTCTTGCGTGAAATCTTGGTGTCATTTCAGATTTATAAGTGTGTTCATGTTCCTCGTCCATAACAATAAGTCCAAGATTCTGGAATGGTGCAAAAACTGCAGAACGAGTACCAATTGCAATTTTTGCATCACCGTTTTTTAAACGTTTCCATTCATCTATTCTTTCACCTGCAGAAAGTGCGCTATGAAAAACTGCAACAGTATCACCAAAGTACGAATAAAATGTATTTATCGTCTGAGGGGTTAAAGCAATTTCCGGAACCATAACAATAACACCTTTACCACTCTTCACAGTCTTTTCAATTAGTTTTATAAAAACTTGTGTTTTACCACTACCTGTAACACCAAATAAAAGTCCTGCCCCTGCTTTACCTTCATCGAGTTTTGACGACAAATAGTTATACGCCTTTTCCTGATTTTCAGTTAACACAGGAATCGGTTTTAAAATATCTTCAACGGAAACTTTCGGTTTACGATAAACTTCACTGTCAAAAAGTTCCAGATATCCTTTTTTACAAAGCGAATTGACAACTGCAACCGTAACGCCGGTAAAATAACACACTTCTTTCACCGAAGCAGAGCCTATATCAATAAGTAACGACAAAACCGAGCGTTGTTTCGCTGTTAAAGTTCCTAATTTACTTTCGGCATCTTCTTCGGAAACAGAGAGTCTGACATTTTTAACAGTTAAATCACCAATTTTTCTTTTTGTATCAAGATTAGATATCAAAACACCTTTTTTCTCGAGCTTTTCAAGAATAGGTGAATCTTGTGTAAATCCCAAAGAAGAAAGAATTTTTTCTTTTTTCTGAAATTTACAACCGCCTTTTAAAAATTCATAGACTTGCTTTTCTTCAGTTGTTAGTTTTTTAATTACAGTAGAAGATATGCTTTCATCTGCCATAAATGATACAACATACTCCAAACCTATTCCGCTGGGTAGCATAGCCTTCGCTGCCTCAAACAAAGTACAGAATGTATTTTCTTTGAGATAGGTAACTAAAGAAAGCATTTCGCTGTCAAGCAGCGGCACTTCATCAAGTACCGCTGCAATTGATTTTAGTTTAATACTTCCATCTATTTCTGAACGGGATTTGATTTTTAAAACAAACCCTTGTTTCTTTTTGTTACCATTGCCAAAAGGCACTAATACCCTACACCCTTCTGAAACTTCAAAAGATTCAGGAATAAGGTATGTAAAAGGGGCATCAATATGATAAACAAGACCTTCAACTGCAACCTCTGCAATTAAAGCATCATTATACATAATTAAAGATTTTTAATTGAATCCGGCTCAACAATTTTGTATTTACCGTCAATAATTTCGCCAAGTGCTACTGTAA
>JAFSBS010000119.1 GCA_017437165.1 Clostridia bacterium | reverse complement strand
GTTAATTCATCACGAATTCTGTCTGCTTCTGCCCAGTTTTTATTTTTCTTTGCTTCTGCACGAAGAACCAATTGTTCTTCTACATATTTACTGAATTCATCATCTGCTGCAGCAAGAGAACCTTCTTCTTTTTTGCTTTCGCTTAATTTTTTTGCTTCTGCCAAAAGACTTAAAGATAACACTTTATCAAAATCATTAAGCAAAAAGAGTTTTGTTTTATCATTTGTTTTTGCCTTCAAAACATCATAAAGCACTGTAACACCCAAAGATGTATTTATATCATTATCAAGTGCCGCTTTGAATTTTTCTGTTAATTCTTTTACTGCATTTTCATCTATTTTTTCATTTTCATCATCTTTTAAAGCCGCTATTTTTGCAAGTAACTTATTGAAAGCACCCTGTGCGTTATCAAGATTTTCATAACTGAACACAAGAGATTTTCTGTAGTGTGACTGAAGGCAGAAAAATCTATACGCTAAAGGATTGTAACCCTTCTCTTCGAGTAAAGACACAGTTAAAAATTCGCCTGTCGATTTACTCATTTTACCACTGTTTGTATTAAGGTGGAGAACATGGAACCAGTAGTTACACCATTTGTGACCAATATATGCTTCACTTTGTGCAATTTCGTTTGTGTGATGTGGAAATGCGTTATCAATACCACCACAGTGAATATCAAGATATTCGCCCAAATGCTTTAAACTGATTGCAGAACACTCAATATGCCAACCGGGATAACCAACTCCCCAAGGTGAGTCCCATTTTAAAGCCTGTTCTTCAAACTTTGATTTTGTAAACCACAAAACAAAGTCATTTTTATTCCTTTTATTGTTGTCTTCTTCAACACCATCACGCACGCCTACCATAAGTTCTTCGCTGTCGTGCTTGTTGAAAACATAATATTCATCTAATTTTGATGTATCAAAATAAACATTACCACCTGCAATATATGCAAAATCTTTCTCTATAAGACCTTGAACCATTGTAATGAATTCTTCGATACAATTTGTTGCAGGTTCAACCACATCGGGTTTTTTAATATTAAGTTTTTCACAATCTTTAAAGAATGCATCTGTATAAAATCTTGCTATATCCATAACAGTTTTATTTTCTCTTTTTGCACCCTTGACCATTTTATCTTCACCTGTATCTGCATCAGATGAAAGGTGACCAACATCAGTAATATTCATTACGCGTTTTACTTCGTAACCGGAATAACGCAGATACTTTTCTAAAACATCTTCCATAATATAACTGCGAAGGTTGCCTATGTGAGCAAAGTGATAAACTGTAGGACCACAGGTGTACATATTAACTTTGCCGGGTTCGTTTGTTTTAAAATCTTCTTTTTTGTGTGAAAGTGAGTTATAAAGTTGCATTTTGTCCTCCACTTATTATTTAGAGAAATCTATAATTTTAATTGATTGTTTTACATATATAATACCTGAAATTACACAGAGAATTGCAGTTACCCATAAAAGAGCATTTGAAACTATTGTTAACGGGAAACCTTCAGGTAAAATACCGATATCATAAAGTTCTGCCATTATCATAATTAAAATTGAAAAAACCATTTGCGAAACAGTTTTTAATTTTCCGTAGAAATTAGCAGGAATAACAACACCTTGTGCGGTTGCCACTAATCTGAATGATGTAATTGTAAATTCTCTTAATAATACTATCATAATAATCCAGATATTGCAAAGACCAAACTGCATAAACGCAAGTAATGCTGCAGTTGTAAGAATTTTATCTGCAACAGGGTCAGCAAGTTGTCCGAAAACAGTAACTATATTATTCTTTCTTGCAATTTTACCATCAAGGAAATCTGTAATTGCACCAACTGCAAAAACAATTAAACCTATTAAGTAATGATGTGGAATAGGTGCTAAAAACAATGCGAGAAAAATTGGAGTAAGAATAATTCTTACAATTGTCAATTGGTTAGGTACATTCATTTTCATACTGCTTCTCCTATGAGTGAATATTCATCCTTGTCAAAAATTTCAACAGGAACAATTTCACCCACTTCAATTTCATAACCTGAAGTAAACACTATATTATTATCTATTTCAGGTGCATCCATATAAGTTCTGCCATAGTAACTGTCTGTATATGAATCGTAACCATCAACAATTACATCATAAGTTTTATCCATATACGACTCTTGCTTTTCATCGTTTATTCTGTACTGTTGTTCCATTATAATATCTGCTCTGTTTAACGCATCTTCTTTTTCAATCTGGTCAGGAAAATCGTAAGCAGGAGTATTTTCCTCTCTTGAGTACGCAAAACAACCAACTCTGTCTAACTTCATTTCGTTTACAAATTCTGAAAGAGCGGTAAAATCTTCTTCTGTTTCTCCCGGGAAACCGGTTATAAAAGTTGTTCTTATTACAACGTCTTCTATTTTTTCTATTAATTTATTTATTAACGCAGTAAGCGACTCTCTGTCTCCGGGTCTGTTCATTGATTTTAAAATCCTACCACTTACGTGTTGCATTGGCATATCAATATAATGACAAACTTTTTCGTTTCTGTTAATTGCGTCAATCAATTCATCTGTAATTCTTTCAGGGTAACAGTAAAGAAGTCTTATCCATTGTAAATTTTCGATTTTGTTAAGTTCATCTAAAAGTTCAGGTAACTTTAATTCACCATATAAATCTTCACCATAACGGGTTGTATCCTGCGCTACTAAAATCAACTCTTTAACACCCTTTTCACAGAGTGCTTTTGCTTCTTCAAGTACATCTTCCATTTTACGACTTCTGAATCTACCGCGAATAGAAGGAATTGCACAATACGAGCAACAGTTTGAACATCCGTCTGCTATTCTTAAATAAGCGAAATACTCCGGTGTTGTTAAAATTCTTCCTCCATCGAGTGGCATTTGTTCTTTATCAGGAAAAGATGAGTACTGTTCACCCTCTGAAACCTTGTCACACGCTTCAACAATATCATCATTAGCGCCTATACCTATTACTGCATCTACTTCAGGAATTTCAGAAAAAATCTCGTCAGCGTAACGCTGTGCAAGACAACCTGTTACAACAACGCCTTTTAAGTCACCGTCTTCTTTATAATCAATCATTTCTAAAATACTGTCTATTGATTCTTTTTTTGAGTCTTCAATAAATGCACAGGTATTTACTATAACTATATCTGCTTTGTTTGCTTCATCAACTAAAATGTAACCTGCATCAACTAACTTTTTAAGCATAATTTCTGCATCCACCTGATTTTTAGGACAACCAAGACTTATCATTCCGACTTTTTTTGCCACATCAAGTCACCTCATAAATGAATTTTATTCAGATTCTTCATCAATTATATCTACTTCACATTCAGAAAACGCCGATTTAATATCGCGATAAGAATAACCCATTCTCTGTAGTTTCGCTATAAATCTGTTTTTTGTTTTCTCATCTTTGAAGCCATTACTGAATTTTGTGCTTAACATTTCTATAATACGCGTAATTGGTTCGTTGTCAAGAGTTTTAAGCACATTTTCTATAATTTCTCTCTCAATTCCTTTTAACTTCAACTCCATAGAAATGCGTTTTATATCATATTTTTTTGTTTCATAAAGATGCTTTGCATAAATCCTTGCATATTCTTCATCATTAAGATATCCGTAATATAAAAGTTTCTCTATTGCCCTTTCAGATGATGAATCGCCGTATTTAAGTTTTAGTTTCTGATACAGTTCTTTTTTTGAATATGAACGCCTTGTAAGATAGTCTAAACCTTTTTCATAAGCAAGGCGAAAGCCTGCCTCCTCTTTTAAGGAAGCAAGCTCTTCTTCTGTTATGGTTTCACCGTCTTTAAATCCATTATGAAACCAATAGTCATCATAAACAGTAAGCACATATTCGTTATCTATATAAATATGTATTTTGTTGCCGTTGCCGGCTTTGGATTTAATAATCATACTTATCAGTCATCTACTGCAATATCTATTTTTGCTCTTGCCTTATCTTTTGTTACCGGTTCACTTGCAGGTGTTGGTGCCGATGCACGTGCGACAGGATTTTTAGCAGACATAATTTCTTTTAATTTTTCGCGTACTTGTTTTTCAATATCATCAGCAAATTCAGGAGTATTGCGGATATATTCTTTAACATTATCTCTACCCTGACCAAGTCTTTCCTCACCGTAGTAGAACCACGCACCGCTTTTTCTGATAATTTCCATTTTAACTGCCAAATCAAGAATTTCGCCATCTTTAGAAATACCCTGACCATACATAATATCAAATTCCGCTTCTTTAAATGGTGGTGAAACTTTATTTTTAACAATTTTTGCTCTTGTACGTGAACCGATAAATTCATTACCTGCACCTTTTAATTGCTCTACTCTTCTTACGTCAATACGGATTGATGAATAGAACTTAAGCGCTCTACCGCCGGTTGTAACTTCCGGATTACCATACATAACGCCAACCTTTTCACGAAGTTGGTTAATAAAAATAATAACAGTATTACTTTTTGCAACTGCACCCGTTAATTTTCTTAAAGCCTGTGACATAAGACGAGCGTGAAGACCAACGTGAGAGTCACCCATTTCACCTTCAATTTCTGCCTTTGGAACAAGTGCCGCAACAGAGTCAACAACAATAACATCAAGTGCGCCCGAACGAGCAAGATGTTCTGTAATTTCTAATGCCTGCTCACCATCATCAGGCTTAGAAACAAGAAGTGAATCAATATCTACACCGAGCGCCGCCGCATACACAGGG
>JAFSBS010000118.1 GCA_017437165.1 Clostridia bacterium | reverse complement strand
TTGACGAAGGTGGCGCAATTCTTCCTGTTAATGTTAAAGGTGTTATCAATAAGAAGTTAGCAGGTGTTGGTGTTGCTGAAAAAGGTCACGTTGACTTTGAAATTTCTACCTTTGCTAAAGGTGGTCACTCATCACAACCACCAAAAAATACAGCGTTAGGTGAACTTGCAAAAATAATTTGTAAGCTTGAAAAAAATCAGTTTAAAGAAGAAATTACACCAATGATGTCAGCTTTATTTACAGAAATTGGTAAAAATACTACTTACCCTGTAAGATGTGTTATGTGTAATGTTCCGATTTTGAAACCACTTATTAAAAAGATTATGATTCAGATTCCACCGGCAGCTTGTATGACAAGAACAACAACTGCGGTTACTATGGCAAGTGGTAGCCCTGCACCAAATGTGCTTCCGCAAAAGGCTACAATCAATGTAAACTTAAGAATTATGCCGGGTCAGACCATCCAGACTGTTGAGGCACATCTTAAGAAAATTGCCGGTAAAGATGCTGAGGTTAAATTAGTTAAGGGTAATAATCCTTCAAAAATTTCTCCAACAGATTCAAGAGCATTTAAGACAATCGCCAAAATCTGTAAATCAATGGACCAGGATAATATTATTGCACCATATCTTGTTATGGGTGGTACAGACTCTCGTCAGTATGAACCGGTTTGCGATAATATTTATCGTTATTCACCATTCCCTGTATCAACAGAACTTCTTTTGACTACTCATGGTACAAACGAAAGAATTCCTGTTTCTGCTTTAGGTGAAGGTGTTGTGTTCTTTAAACGTTATATAAAAGAACTTACTAAAGATTGATAAAACAAAAAACCCGAGAATTTGAATTCTCGGGGTTTTTAATAAATACGCTTATTTCATTAAGCCGTTCGCAACACACCAGTCGTGGAATGATTTAAGCGAACGAAGTCTTGCACTCGAAAGATTGTGATTGTTACGGGTGTACCAATTAAATGTGTCAATACCCTGGAGTCTGATAAGCTCTTTAGCAGTAGCGTTAAATCCGCTATCAATTGCGTTATCAAGAAGAATGATTTCATTGTAACGCTGTTCAGCGAGAGCCATATCACCGGAAACAAATGCTTCGTGGAATCTCTGGAAGAAAGCACCACCGCAAGAAGTTGGTGTAGCCATAACACCTCTTGCACCTGCTACATAAGAATCAAAAAGGAAAGGCATATTTGCCTGAATGATGGTAGAATCATATTTGTTATCAATTTTAGATTGAATACCTTCCATAGTACAAGTTGTATCTTTGATACCCCAGATACGACCTGTTTTTGCAAGTTCACCATACGCTTTACCACTAATTAAGTGAGGTTGGAAACCAGGGAATTCATAAAGGAAAACGGGGAGAGTGGCAACATCTAAAAGTTTGTTTATGTATTCAACTAATTTGTCGTCATCGTTACCTAAACCTTTAGTAGTGAAAACAAGACCGTCAACACCAGTCTGTTCCATTTTTTTTATTTCTTCAATATTACCTTCAAGAGTAGGTTCAATGTTAGCAGTAGCAACAACAGTTGTGTTAGCTTTGTGTTTAGCTGTAAGAGTTGCAAGTTTAAGTCTTTCTTCAAGAGTTAACTGTGTCATTTCAGAACTACCGCAAACTGCAAAAAGGTGGTCAACACCTTGCGCTACTTGCCAATCGGCATATTTTTCGTAAGTATTGTAGTCAATGCTTTTATCCTCAAAATAAGGTGTAAGCATAAGGGAATAAATACCGTCTTTTGTTTCTTTAGTTAACTGTGCCATTTTTTAGGACTTCCTTTATTTATGTATTTTAATATAGTGTTATAGGGCTGTACTATAGCACAGCCCTATAGGCAACGAGAGTTGAAACCGTGCGGTGTTCGACTCTCGTTGCCTTTTAATTATTGAACGTTTTTCTTGAGAGTAGCAAGTTCTTCTGCGAGTACTGGTGGGATTTTGTCGCCAAATTTAGCGTAGAATTCTTCAATACCTTTAGCATCTTCTTGCCAAAGTTCTTTTTCAACTTCAAGAATACTCTTAAGAGACTCAAGTGAAACTTCACCTTCAAGACCTTCAATATTGATGTCTTCAGCGTTTGGAATGAAACCAATTTCAGTTTCTTTAGCTCCAACTTTGCCTTCGCAACGGTCAATAATCCAGTCAAGAACGCGAAGGTTATCGCCGAAACCAGGCCACATAAAGTTGCCTTCATCATCTTTACGGAACCAGTTAACATTGAAGATTTTTGGAGCCTTGTCAGCATCAAGAGTCTTACCAATGTCAATCCAGTGTTGCCAGTAGTCAGCCATATTGTAACCGCAGAATGGTAACATAGCCATTGGGTCACGACGAACAACACCAACTGCACCAGCTGCAGCAGCAGTTGTTTCAGAAGCCATAATTGAACCTACGAATACACCATGATTCCAGTCACGTGACTGGTAAACAAGTGGAGCAAGTTTTGCACGTCTGCCACCAAATACAATAGCAGA